>JBGAVF010000291.1:0-3439 GCA_044228315.1 Bacteroidia bacterium
CCCGTAGGGGTCGCAGATTCGGATGTACATTTTACTACAAATGTTGCATCCCTCCGGGATGTGGGCTTTCAAGATTTGTATTATCCATTGTATCCATAAAACGGGTAAGAATATTCCTAGGGTTTTTCACAAAAAAATGATGCCGGAGGCATCAAACATTTATAGCGGGAGGGACAATAGTCGGTTCGACCCCTACGGGGTCGCAGATTCGGATGCCCATTTTACTACAAATGTTGCATCCCTCCGGGATGCGGGCTTTCAAGATTTGTATTATCAATTGTATCCATAAAACGGGTAAGAAAATTCCAAGGGTTTTTCACAAAAAAAAATGATGCCGGAGGCATCAAACATTTATAGCAGGAGGGTCAATAGCCGGTTCGACCCCTACGGGGTCGCAGATTCGGATGCACATTTTACTACAAATGTTGCATCCCTCCGGGATGCGGGATTTCTTTGTTATACTGTAATGGCTATCAATCAACCTTAACCTCAACCTCTCCCTTTCCTACTGATTATCCCGCCATTCGTACACCCAGGCTGATTGGATCATTTCCAGATGGCCTTCGGTGCTTTGTTCGCGGGTGCCTTTGAAATTGGGAATCTCCAGGATCCATTCCAGCAGATCGGTGAAACGAATCCGGTAAATTTTACCCTCATTGAAATTATCGCCAAAGCGTTCGTACAGGGCCATGGCTATATCTTCGTGGTCGTTCCAGTATATCGGAAGCGCAAATTCTTTGTTTTCCATACAATTAAAATTAATGTCCCATTAATACTGACTGGTCAGGTACCGTTACCTCAATATCCGTATCTTCCTCCAGCAGGCACTGACACGCCAAACGGGAATTGATCTTCGGGTTAATGGCCCGGTCAATAAAATCTTCCTCCCGGTCACTGATCTCCTGCAGGCTGTCCATGCCTTTGTTTATATAAACATGGCAGGTGCTGCATCCGCATACACCCCCGCAGTTGTGATGCAGGTCGATGTCCTCGTCCATAGCTATATCCAGAATGGATTCCCCTTCCTCTATCGCTACCGTGCGGCTGGGTATGGTTTTATCTTCGAAATGAAATGTAATGTTTGCCATTGTAAAAAAATCGCTGACAAAGGTAATACAATTTCCCCCCTCATTTGTTTGAAGCTTTGCCTCTCATCCGATTCTTTTTTTACCGTACTTTGCCGCCTTTTATGAATCAGGATAAGCCTTTTCTCGTTTGGTTTCTGTTTGTGGTATTAACCCTTTTGTGGGGTTGTTCCTATTTCCTCATGAAGAAGGGTATGGAAGTATACAGCCCCCTCATGATCGCGTCGGTACGTATCGCCTCAGCGGGCATACTGATGATGCCCTGGTCCATATATCACCTAACCCGTGTGCCCAAAAATAAAATTCTGGTACTCATACTTTCAGGCTTCTTCGGAAATGGTATTCCTGCCGTACTTTTTTGTCTGGCCCTGAAGGGGCTCGATACCAACCTCGGTGGGATCCTGAATGCCTTAACCCCTATCTGGGTGCTGGCCATCGGCATATTATTCTTCAATAAAAAAACTACACTGCGTAAGGCCCTCGGGGTCATCATGGGCTTTGCCGGCATCTGTATCCTGTTTCTCAGCAAGGGCCGTATCAGCACCCATAATATTGAACTGAGTCTTTACATTGTGCTGGCTACCATGCTTTACGGACTGAATATCAATCTGGCCGAAGCCTATCTGGGCGATGTTCCATCCCTGTATATCGGCACGGTATCCATCATTGCGGTGGGGATCATTTATTCGCTGCTTATCTATTTCGGAATTGATGCTTCCTGGGCCCAGGTTTCGTATCAGCTTATACAATGGGATGAGCCGCATATCTATTACGGCATTGCCCTCGGGGTGCTGAATACGGCACTCTCCAATATCCTTTTCTATGAACTGGTGAAGATCGGTTCCGCGAGCTTTGCTTCCATGGTTACGTATATCATGCCGTTTGTTACCATCATCATTGCCTTGTTCATTGGTGAAACCATAATGTGGGAAAGCCTTATTTGCCTCGGTATGATCTTAACCGGGGTGTATCTGGTGCGCAGAGGGTAGTGGCGGATGAAATTAAAAGGCGGCCTGAATCACAAAATAAATATTCAGCATCAGGTAGGTTGAAAGTACAATCCACGACATTCTCCTGTCAATACGCCCGGCTTTTTCTGTTTTCCCTTCCTTGAATAGCTTCAATGAAAAGATGGTGAAGGCCGTGATGGCAAATATCGCCAGCAGGGTGATACCATGTAATATGTCCACCAGGGCCAACGAAGAGGTATCGGGCAATGACGAATCGATGATGTATTTGTTACCCACCGCAGCGAACAACGCCCCTACATTCAGTCCGAACCGTTCTTCCATGCTGCCCGAATGAATGAAGAAGCTCACGTAGGCTATGAGGAAGGCGATATACATGCCCAGAAATAATTTTGTGAAGAGCAGCCAGGGCTCTAACCGGTTGATGCCGATGCGCACCTTGAGCGCACTATAAATACTTACGGGTTTTTCAGCCGACTCGTCGCCAAAAGAGGTTTTATATACCTGGTTCCGAGCCACCGTAATGAAGCTGTCTTTATCAATGTTCCACCCGCTGATCACCCATTGTCCGTAATGTTCGCCCAGGGTGTCGGGTGTAAAAACGAGGCTGGATGCATCGAACTGTGAATTCTCCAGCGACAGGCGCAGGGTTTGCCGGTCGAATGGAAACTTGTCGATCTTCCACGCATCTTTCATTACGCATTCCAGTTTCATCAGTACATAAATGCGCCCGTCTTTCAGGGTATCCACAGTAGTATACGCTGCCGTAAACGACTTCGCGTTGGGTATCTCCAGGTTTTTTGTGAAGTCGAATTCCGCATTGCGGTACTTGAGCCAGAGCCAGAAGTTGATTGCATATTCTTTTTGTTTGAAATCAATATTATGTATGCTGGTTACATAAATACCGGTGGAAACGGTGTCGGGGTTCTCTGCTTTCACCATGCCCGGCACCATGAACAGGGCAAGGGCTAATGTAACTTTCAGGAATTGGATTGGCTTCATGCTCGGGGATATATCTATACGGTTCATCAGTTTTTACTATACTATTTGCTGTAATTATGGTTCAAAGGAATGCTGGCCCGGATCTTATAATGTTACATCTTTATCGTCGACAAAATACATATCTACTTCGCCTTTTCCTTTGGCTTTCACTTTTCCACGGTACACACAGTTGAACCGGTCTTTCACCAGTTCGTAGGTGGCTCCGCTAATGTTTACCTTGCCTTCCACACCGCTGCTTTCCATGCGTGAGGCGGTGTTTACGGTGTCGCCCCAGATGTCGTAGGCAAATTTCTTTACACCTACAATGCCGGCTACTACCGGTCCGGTGTTTACGCCAATGCGCATTTCAAAATCTTCTTTGCCGGCCAGTTTCCGTTCGTTCAG
>JBGAVF010000292.1:0-3438 GCA_044228315.1 Bacteroidia bacterium
ATTTCCAACGGGGTATGGTGTATAAGCGGGTTATTCTACCGTAACGCTTTTGGCAAGGTTACGCGGCTGATCCACGTTGCAACCGCGGAGAATGGCCATATGATAACTCAGCAACTGCAGCGGAATGGTGGCCAGCAGGGGCACCAGGAATTCTTCGGTGCGTGGTATCTCGATCACATATTCGGCCATTGCCTTTATTTTTTCATCGCCTTCCGATACAATGGCGATGATGCGGCCTTTGCGTGCTTTTACTTCCTGAATATTGCTTACTACTTTTTCGTAGTTGGCCCCTTCGGGTGCTATCACCACCACCGGCATATTCTCATCAATAAGGGCAATAGGGCCGTGTTTCATCTCGGCGGCCGGATAGCCTTCGGCATGTATGTATGAAATTTCTTTCAGCTTCAAAGCACCTTCCAGTGCTACCGGAAAGCAGTATCCGCGTCCCAGGTACAGGAAGTTATGTACGTCTTTGAATTTGGATGCTATTTCAACAATCAGATCATTGGAAGCCAGGGCCTTCTCTACTTTTGAAGGGATCAGCTCCAGTTCATTGAAGAAACGGCGCAGGTCCTTATCGGCGATCTTGCCGCGCATTTGTGCCACATGAAGGGCAATGATGGAAAGCAGGGTCACCTGTGCGGTAAAAGCCTTGGTGGAAGCTACCCCGATCTCGGGTCCGGCGTGTGTATATGCACCGGCATGTGTTATTCGTGGAATGCTGCTGCCCACCACATTACAAATACCGAATATTAAAGCGCCTTTGCTTTTTGCCAGTTCAATGGCAGCTAAGGTGTCGGCGGTTTCCCCGCTTTGTGAAATGGCAATGATGATATCGTCTTCGGTAACGATGGGATTGCGGTAACGGAATTCAGAAGCATATTCCACTTCCACCGGAACCCGTGCAAATTCTTCAAAGAGATATTCGGCCACCAGACCGGCATGCCAGCTGGTACCGCAGGCCACAATAATGATGCGTTTGGCATTACGGAACTTGTGTTCGTATTCCTGCATGCCACTCATATGAAATGTGGCATTGCGGGTGTTGATGCGGCCGCGCATGCTGTCGAGAATACTGCGGGGCTGCTCATAAATTTCCTTCAGCATAAAATGCGGATACCCGCCTTTTTCTATGCTTTCAATATTCATGTTCAGCTCCTTGATATACGGGTTCTCGATGATCTTATTCTCGATGGTTTTAACCGTGAGTTTGTTATCACGGATGATGGCAATCTCTTTATCTTCCAGATAGATCACATTGCGGGTGTATTCAATGATGGGGCTTGCATCGGAGGCAATAAAGTATTCTCCGTTGCCCACACCGATCACCAGCGGGCTGCCTTTGCGTGCTGCTATGATGGTGTCGGGATTATTTTTACTGATGATGGCAATGGCATAGGCACCTACCACTTCGTTCAGGGCCAGACGCACGGCTTCGTCCAGATCAACCTTGGCGTTGTCGCGTATGTCTTCAATAAAATGGATAAGCACTTCGGTGTCGGTGTCACTGGCAAACACGTGGCCCTTTTCCATCAGGGCTTCTTTGATGGAGGCATAGTTCTCAATGATGCCGTTGTGGATGATGGCCAGATCCCCGGCCTGACTGAGGTGGGGATGTGCGTTGCGGTCGGTGGGCTCCCCATGGGTGGCCCAGCGGGTATGTCCGATACCGATATGGCCCTGCACATTTTTATTCTCCACCAGATGTTCCAGATCGGCCACCTTTCCTGCCTTTTTATAAATGTTCAGAGTATTGTTGAGAATGGCCACGCCGGCGCTGTCGTAACCGCGGTACTCCAGCCGTTTCAGGCCATTGATAAGAATAGGGTACGCCTCACGGCTGCCAATATATCCTACGATTCCACACATAAAGTAAATAAATTAAAAAAGGTAAAAGTGCTCCGAAATCAATGCCTGCAAAAGTACGGTAATTTCATCAATAACAGCTCTGCCGCCAAGGCTTCGGGAAGGAATGTAATCCTGCTTTTTGTAAGACACCTGTACCGGCAAAAACGCTGCATGAAATGTGAGAAATAGCTATAAATTGCCGGGGCGTATCACCCCTGCCATTTTATATGGATTCATTACACCAACGTATCATTGCCAGCGCACGCAGAGCCTTGCCCGATCCGGTGCCGGAAAGTGTGAAGGCACTGGGTTTCACAGCAGCGAATAACCGGATCACACTCAGGGTATATTTTGAAAAGGATATTCCGGAGGAAGCAAGGGAAACAATGAGTTGTATGTTGACTGAAATGTGTGCCGACCTTTTTACTGACAATAAGGAATGGATAGAAGAATTTATTCCGGGACCTTTCACCAATTCCTCTGAAAATGATGTCACCTGGATCTATCAACGTATTCATTCCGAGGAGAACCCGTAAACGATGGAAGAACCGAACAGCCGATGGCAGAATATTAAACAGAACCTGGGGTGTTTCATCCCCACGGTGATACTGCTGGTTTTGGTGTCATACGCCCTGCATTCCTTTCTGCCTCTGGTCTTCATCTTTCTGCTCCTGGTTTTTTCAAAAAACCTGAAGAAAATATTTTCGGGCATTATCGGATTCAGCGGATTCGCCTTTGTGGCCATCTTTGCTATAGCCTGGCTTTACTCGGTATTCAGCAAATCGCGGGAGGTGAATATTACCCTTCCGGAAGACGGATCGGATGAAACCACCGAAATACAATACGATGCCAACGGGGGTCCCGATTCGGTATGGGTGGTGCATCACCGCAAATGGTACACCTACCATGAGGTGGATTTCACAGGGGATCTTACCGTAAGTAAAACGGATTACTTGATGATGAAAAGCTATCGTGAACGCTTGCAGTACGACAACAACAATTTCTGGCCCAGTGTGTATCAGCCTTTAAGCGAGGATAAAAAGCAACGACTCAAGAAAGTGTATGACATGTACTCAGCTTTATTAAAGCAAAAGCCGATGAGCCGGGAAGAGTTTGCCGAAATGATCGTGTGCAGCATTCAGGATATTCCCTACGTGCTGGTGGTGGATGGGGATTGTGATGCATTTAAGAAAACAAAAGAAGAGTACGCGAATTACGACTGTCTGGGATATGCGAGATTTGGTTTGCAATCCCCTCCCGAATTTATTTACAACCTCAAAGGCGATTGCGACACAAGAGCCCTGCTGCTGTATACGGTACTTTCGAAATTCGGATACGATGTGGCTATACTAACCAGTGAAACCTATTCCCATGCCATCCTGGGGATCAACCTGCCCTGCACCGGAAGCTTCAAAGAATTCAATGGAAAAAAATACTATACCTGGGAAACCACAGCGGCCGGTTGCATTCCGGGCTATATTTCTCAGGAATGGTCCGACATGAATCAATGGAGCATTAACCTTGTATCACAACCCTGAAAACACACACGCACTATGAATACCTCATTATTTGCACTGGCCATTCTTGAAC
>JBGAVF010000293.1:0-3438 GCA_044228315.1 Bacteroidia bacterium
ACGAGTCCCTGACGGTCGGTTTCCACCAGATGCCCGCGTTCCAGAATACCCAGTGCTTTGAATATCTGGGCCACGATGCGGGCCACCGTTGTTTTACCGGTTCCGGGGCTTCCCTTGAATACGGTATGCAATGAAAACGTCTGACGAACATCCTTACCGATTTCACGGTAGAACAACACCAGCTTCACGAGTTCGTCGATCTCGGTTTTCACAGTTTTCAGCCCGATCATCCGGTTCAGTTCCGCCAACGACTCTTTCAGCAGGTCCTCATCCACCGGTATATCGGCGATATTACGTTGCTTGGATGCAAAGATCTTTTCTACATCCGCTACTTCTATAATGCTCAGTTGCTCTTTGGTGAGCTCCTGATAATTCGGCATGGCCATTACCCGAAGGCCGAGATTCATCTTGGCTTCATCGATCAGTGAATTCACATACCGGGCATTGCCAAAGGTGTTGGTGCGGGAGCGGTAGGCTTCCACCAGTTTTTTATATATGAGGTCACTGGCTTCCTTGGTAAACGTAACATTGCGTTTCTTGCTGCAGAAATTGGCAATCTCCATCATCTCCTGAGGCAGGTAATCAGGGAAATCGAAATACATATTGAAACGTGATTTCAATCCCGGATTGGAACTCAGGAACATATTCATTTCTTCAGGATAACCCGCCACCACAATGGCGATATCCCCGTCTCCGTCGCTCATTTCCTTAATCAGGATCTCGATCACTTCTTTTCCGAAATCCTTGTTGTCATCACCGGCACGGGCCAGGGCATAGGCTTCGTCGATAAACAAAATTCCCCCTTTTGCTTTTTTAATTGCCTCCTTCACTTTGGGGGCCGTTTGGCCAATATATTCGGCCACCAGATCCGCGCGGTCCACTTCATGCACATGCCCTTTGGAGAGCAGGCCCAGATTCTTGTAAATTTTACCCAGCATTAATGCAACCGTCGTTTTCCCTGTTCCGGGATTTCCGGTAAACACCGCATGCAGGTTTATTTTATCAGCGTCTTCAAAACCCTTCTCCTTACGTATTTTCAAAAAGTTAAGATAGCTGCTGTATTCCTTGATCTTTGCTTTAATGGTGCTGAGTCCGATCAACTCATCCATTTTCTGCATCACCACATCCAGGCTTTCAGGTTGCTGGGTCTCTTCTTCCCCCTGCGGGGTTTCATGTACGATCTGGGTATGAACGAACGGTTCAAAATTGTCGTCGTCGGCTTCAATGTATTCCTCACCGATATCGAAATGATAGGCGGCTACAATCTGATCCATAAACAACACTTCTACACTGTACTGATCGCCGCCCCAGGTACCTTTGTGGTCGCTTCCCCAGCCAACGGTACAGGTAATGGTATCGTCGTTTTTGTACACAAAGAGCATGCGTTCCACGCTGCCCTTCAGTTGTCCAGTATCGTTTTTAAAATTGAAGAATAATTCGCAGGCCCAGTAATCATATTTCTTTACCAGATTTTCGGCCTGAAACTCGACCCATACATACCGGGTTTCCGTTTGTTTGAAACAATCGTAATAAACCCGCTTCGATTCTTCCACATTGGAATTGGGTCCTTCGTAAAGACGGATGCTTTTAATACGGAAATACGGATTGGATAATTCATTCACCATCCCCTCCTTTTCAATATAGAACGATTTGGATCCTATCAGCACACCGTCGAGCCAAGCTTCCCAACGGTAGGCCCCGCGTTTCCAGTATCCTCCGGTGCGTTTTACGCCCCAGCCTTCACGTACAAATACAATATTGTCTTCCTTGGCAACGTGTTTCTGCACCTGAAGATCACACATCTCTGTGCTTTTACTGTCGTAACATTTCAGATTGATCTTAATATCCCAGTCGCGCTCATCAAATAACTTATTGAAGAATGAAAGCTCACAGTAAATAAAGGAACACTCTGTTTCGTCAAATACCACACGGTATTTTTTTTCATCGTTCGCCAGCCACTCATTCGAGCCATATACTTTGATGTCTTTGAATTTATAATTTATTTCACTCATGGCGAAAGCGTTTCAATTATGTTATGCAAGTTTACCAAAGAGATTGATAAAAAAAAACTGCCGGCCCTTTTATTTTACAAATATTACCGAATTCAGCACTATTCGCTATTTCAGCGTTTCTTTAACCGTTCCATACTCCGGTTTCTTGCTTTATGTTTTTATATTTGCAGCATGCTGAAGGTAAACAAATTCACCTTTAATTTTTTCAGAGAGAACACCTATGTGGTTTTCGACACCGATACACGCGATGCAGTGATTATTGACCCCGGGAACTATACCCTTTCAGAAGATGAGATTTTGTTTGGCTTTATTCAGGACGAAGGTCTCCGTATAAACCGGCTGCTGCTTACCCATGCCCATATCGACCATTTGCTGGGCAACGAAGCCGTTCATTCAGCGCTGGGGCTCATCCCGGAACTGCATCCCGACGACCTTCATACATTTACCACCACCCTTTCGCATGATGAGATGTTCGGCGTAGACCTGAAAAATACACCCAGGCCATCATTAAGCCTTCATGAAGGCATGCGCATTGAGGTCGGGAAACACATACTGGAAGTGCTTTTTACGCCCGGGCACAGCAGTGGCAGTGTAAGCTTTTATTATGCAGAACAACCCTTCATCATCAGCGGGGATGTTATTTTTATGGAGAGCATTGGCCGTACCGATTTGCCGGGAGGCAACCTGCAAACACTCCTGCAAACCATTACTGACAAAGTGTATACATTACCCCCGCAAACCATCATTTACAGCGGGCATGGCGACGAAACCACAGTAGCCTACGAGTCGGCGCATAACCCTTTTGTACGCAAATCGACCGCCTGAAACGGACACGGGTATCTGCATCTCAGGCACAATGTAACAAAATCGTGAGGAAGGCGTTATATTGCCACTCCATTCTATGAAAAAACCCCTCATTTACGGTATTTCCGCACTGATTCTTATAAGTTTCGGATTTTACTATTCCAATAAAAAAAACGCCCCTGTACATCAACTAACCACAGGAATAAAATCCGGTTTGTTTGAAGTGGTGATCACCGCCAGCGGTGAATTGCGCAGTAAGGACCAAACCGACATTACGGCGCCGAACGAATTACGCAGTGCCAATATCAGCCAGATAAAAATTGCCGACATCATTCCGGAAGGAACGGTAGTGAAAGCCGGTGATTATGTGGCTTCACTCGACAAAACAGAGCTGATGACAAAATATTCGGAGAGCAACCTGGAGTTGCAGAAACGGCTGGGTGAACTGAAACAAACACGGCTTGATACTACCCTGAGTTTACGCGATGCACGTGAGGACCTTACCAACACACGGTACAGTATGCAGGAAAAAAAGCTGATCATGGAACAAAGCCGGTATGAAGCTCCCGCCGTAATCCAGCAGGTACAACTTGATTATGAACGTACGGCACGCAGTTATGAG
>JBGAVF010000294.1:0-3435 GCA_044228315.1 Bacteroidia bacterium
ACCGCTGTATAGTTTCCAATAACGGTAGGGCTGAATGTTACAGTAAATGTGGTGCTTCCGGATGCGGCAACCGAACCGGAAGGAGCTGATGTAACACTAAAATTCGATGCATTGGCTCCGGTCACAGAGGTTCCTGAAATCGTAAGGGCTGAAGTACCTGTATTTTGTATGGTAAAAGTACGTGTGTATACATTCGTACCAAAATCTGTAAAATTGGTGGCAGAAGGCACATTGCTACCGTCCGCAATAGTGTTTCCGTTGCCCTGAATATTGATTTCAGGCGCATTGAATACAGTGCAGGATGAGCCTGTGGTCACGCCTCCCGGAGCGGTCCAGTTGGATGTGTTTCCATTGAGCGTAAAATTGGTCAGGGTACCCGGGTCGTTTCCGCCTGCGGCATCAGTAGCGGTAGTCACTGATGCGTTATTGATTCCGGCCGTGCCCTGATTCAACTTATAATAGGCCACCAGTGCATTTTCAGAACCGGATAATTCGCAACTCATGTGCGCCTGAATCTCGTTCTGGCACAAGGCTCGGTTCCAGAACCTGACCTCATCAATATTGCCGCGGAAAATTTCACTTGCTGCATAACTTCTGCCTATAAAGCGTACACCATTATCGGTGTTCACTGTGCCTGTGTAAGCGGTTGCTGCTACCTGCACGCCGTTCACAAACAGCCGTACATAGGAACCATCCACCACACCGGCAATATGATACCATTGTCCGGAGGTCCAGTTGGTTGGAGAAATGGCTGGGACATAATTCCCGTTGATCACTGGCCAGAAAGAGAAGGCTTCTGTATTGTTTGTTTTAACCACCAGGTCATGATTGTTGTTTTGTGTTCCCCACAACCGGGCCCAGTTATTCATGCCTGAAACCGGCTTCACCCATCCTTCAATGGTAAATTGCTGCGAATTGAATGCGTTGTTAAAAGGGATCTGAACCCAGTCGTTCACGCCATCAAAATTCAGGGCAGCTCCGGGAGGCGGACTAAACTGTGCTCTGATAGCAAAATCGTAAGTGCTTTCATCACAATCGTTGCTGCCGATATTGATGGTGGCGGTGTGAAGACCTGCAGCCACCGGGGAATAATTAACCGCAAACGTGGTGCTTGATCCGGAAGCGATCACTGCAGGCAAACTGATACCACTTATTCCGAACAATGCGGCATTGGTACCTGAAAGTGTTATCGAACTTACGGTAAGGGCAGAGGTTCCGGTATTTTCAATAGTATACGTACGGCTGAATGGCAATGAAGTGATCACACCGAAATCGGTATGATCGGCTGTTGAAGGCGTAATATCTCCGTCATATATGGTTGTGTTGTTGCCTTTCAGATTGATATCGGGTGTATTGTAGGCCGAGCATACGGAAGATGTACCTCCCGGAGCGATCCAGTTTGAGGTGGTTCCGGTAAGCGCAAAACTATACAAGGTGCCGTTGCCTGAATTCGCAGTGGTATCATTCAGAGATGTGTAACCGGCATTGTTCGAATTGTCAAATCCGGCGTCAAAATTATAATTGGCAAACAATCCATTGCCAACCCCGTTCAGCTGGCAGGAAAATTGAGTGCCTATTTCCGTAGCGCACAACGCGCGGTTCCAAACCCGCACCTCATCAATGGCTCCTTTAAAAAACCGGCGTGTGCCATACCCACCATCATTATTGTGCTTGCCAATATTCATATTGGTATTGCCATTCAATGCAGCCTGTGAATAATTCAGATCATCCTTTAAAATCCCATTGATATACGTTTTTACATTACCGTTATTATACACCACAGCAATATGTGTCCACACATTCGGGAGAATACTGTTGTCATAAAAAGTACGGAACCCGTTCTTATATTCAATAGTAACCTGCGATCCGTAGGCGTTGATGTTAATTCCCATACCCAATCCGTAGTATCCGGGAACATCATTGCTCAGAATGTTGTTCGGATAGAATGTTGTGTTCTCAGAACGCATTTCCGGTTTCACCATCGCTTCCAGCGTTACCGGAATGGCATTGATCGCCGGCATGTTTTGTACATCCACCCAGTCGTCAATACCATCAAAATGTAAAGCCTGACCCGGAGTTGGAGCTTGAGAAAAAGCGGTAATTCCCTGCAAAAGGAAGCACACCATCAATACAAGGGGTGTCCTTTTTAACTTGGGAAATACAAGATACAGAGGAGTAAATAAATACTTCATAATGATTAAAATAGATAGAATATAAAATAAAAAAATACGAACTTCAGGTAACGCGATGCCAGGTTATAAAACGATAACCAGGCCTAGAATTAAACTACAAAATCGACATTAATCTCGCTTTGCGATATCACTGAATCTCATCAATTAATGTTTTGTTTCAGTGCAAGTATAGTATATAAACGGAATAAATAAAATTATTTTTGCCCTAATTGCATAATAAAGTGGACGGTTGTTTCACAGGTTTTAAATGCATAATATTTCATGAGGCTCATAATCAACACAATTTTGTTTCTACCTTTACCGGTGAAATCAAAACCAAAAAGAAATGAAAAATCTGCTGGCTTCTTTAACTGCCGTACTGTGTTTACTACAGGTAATGGCACAACCGCTCTATCCGTTTAAAAAAGGAAATCTATGGGGCTATATGGATACCCTCGGCAACGAAATCATCGTTCCTCAGTTCCCCATGGCCGGATTTTTTTATGAAGACCGGGCCTATGTGCAGATCGATGATGCATTGGGATATATCAATTCGAAAGGGGAAGTGGTTATAAAATCACAATTCCCTGCTGCCGATAACTTCAGTGAAGGATTTGCCAGTGTGATGGTGGATGAAGACTGGGGCATCATCAACAAAAACGGGGACTGGATGGTGGAGCCGGTGTACGCCAAACCCATGGCCTTCCATAACGGGCTCGCCCGCTTTAAGCTGGAGCGCGGACTGTTCTCTACCTATGGATTTATAAATACCAAAGGCGATACAGTTATTTATCCTGTTTTTGAAAAAGTAAGTGAGTTCAGCGATGGCTTGTGTATGGCCAGCAAAGACGGTATCAAATACGGATATATCAATTCGAAAGGCGAATGGGTGATACAGCCGGAATATGAAATAGGTGTTGCATTGAAGATCAATGGCGAATATGATTTTAGTGAAAAGGACTTCAGCAACGGATATGCAGCGGTTGAAAAAGACAATAAATACGGGCTGATCGACAAAACCGGAAAACTGGTTTTGCCCTGCACCTTTGAGGCTATTGGTAAAGTGGCAGATGGACTGGCTCCGGCACGGAAAAATGAAAAATACGGGTTCATTGATATGAAAGGGAACTGGATCATTAAACCGGAATACACCGGGGCCGAAGCGTTTCACAACGGACTGGCTGCGGTTTCAAAAGGCCCCAGTGCCTACGAGGCTACCTGGGGTTTTATCGATGCCAAAGGAAAAGTGATCATCCCGCTTACT
>JBGAVF010000295.1:0-3431 GCA_044228315.1 Bacteroidia bacterium
GGTTTGAAGTAATTCTCAATCCGGCCGGAGTTCAGGTCCCGGCGGAAAAAGGCAGTTATGCCAGAAAAATCTCCGTATATCGAAACGCTGAAAGTAAGGCGTTCTTTGAACATATCGCCTATGGAAACCGATTAAAGGATCCTTCCTCATGCCTCGATAGTATTGAAGTAGCCGATTTTGACTTCGACGAATTGCCCGACTTTCGCATTTGCAGCAAAGCCTTGCAGGGTACTCATTTGTATTTCTTAAACCGGCCGGCACATAAAACGTTTGTTTCCGACGGACTTCTCGAAAGTTTGAACCAGGTAACTATCGACCGTTCCGCCCATCGAATTACAGGTTTCAGATCAGTTTCCTCTCAAATTGAGAAGTATGAGTTAAGCGGTAAGAACCTGGAATATGTAAGCATTGAAACAGAAGTACCCGGCTCCACATCATCGTACAGCAACACTAATAAATACATTTACAAAGACGGGATATTAACCCTTCTCCCCCCCAAAGCATTTGACACCCGTGTGATCTCAAAAACAGTTGAACCGTTCCGCTTCACGCTGGAGTTGAATCCCAACGGACTTTCACCGGATGCAGGAAAGGGGATGTATGATAAAATGCTGCGGATTTATGATGCAATGAATGGAACTCTGGTTTTCCAGGTCCAGCTATCAGGAAACCGCAACAGGGAAGACAGTTTGCAATACAACTGTCTTGATATCAGCGATTACAATTTCGATGGCATGCCCGATATACGTATATACGACAGTAAAAACGGGAACCGGCATGTTTATTTCCTGTCCGACCGGGAAGATCCATCGTTCTATCAGCACCGGATCCTATCCAATCTCTCACATACTCTTATCGATACCATTCACCACCGAATCAGCGGAGAATTAATCAATGACTATGAAGTCTGCGAGTATACTTTTTATGGCACTGGTCTCGACACCCTGCTCCTAAAAAAAAGAAATCCGGTAACGGAAGAATATACCAGTATTATGAAATTCCATTGCACCAGAGATGCATTAAAACCCTTGCCACCAGAGAATATCCCTCCAAAAAAAATAGTGGCAAAAAAGGAATTTGAAGACTTTAATTATGATGGTCTGGAAGATTTCAGAGTAGGCCGTACAGACGATACCATGCGTTTTGATTATTACCTTTTCAATCCGAAAACCCGGAGTTTTGTGTACGATTCTGTTTTTAGTGCAATGAATTTTATCGATTTCAACCGTGAGAAAAAAACCATAACAGGCAGCATAACAGTGAAAGACGGCCTCACTACTACACACGACCTGTACGAATGGCGAAACGGAACGTTTGTTAATACACGCCGCAATGTGATCACACAAGTGCATCCCAATTCAGAAGAAGTGTGGGTTGAAATTTATGAATTGAAAGATGGTGAAATGAAACTAATCGATGCCGGAAAAATCAATTAAATCATGATGAAAAAAACGACCCTGTTTCTGCTTTTTCTCTCATTCCTGCCCGGTTTCCGCATATACTCACAATGTGCCCATCCGGTGAACGTGAATGACAGTACCATCAATACCATCAGCAATGTCTTTCAGCTAACCTTTCTTCACGAAATACCAAAGAACCATGTCGACTCCATGGTACTGGTGCTGAATGACCCGAATATCAAACATATTATTCAAGAAGAGCTCATCATTCAGAGCATTGGAGCCACCCGTTCAAAGGAAGCGTTTCTGCTGCTTTATACCTGCTGTACCGGTCCTAATGTATACGAAGATCTTACCCTCTTCGGATGGTTCTGTTCAAAAATTCAATCCAATGGAGGCTTTAAAGTTCTCAACCAGTTTTTCCTCGACAATGCAGTAAGTGAAGCCTTACCCCCTGAACTTTTTTCCCGTGAGGTGCTAAAGCGTTGCCGTCAGAAAAAGCCAAAGGTGTTCTTTTGTCCGGAACGAAACCGGGAACTCACTGTGGAGGAATTGCAGCAAACCATCGACAATACCTTCAGTGAATATGTTACGTGTGAAAATCCGGTTCGCATCACACCGGAGAACATATACAAGATTCATAACCCGTATGAACTTACCTTTCTGCATAAGATCCCGCAAAACAGTACAGATAGCCTGGTCGACAAACTACTGAACTATCAATTTAGTTCGGCGGCTGAAGCCGGCACACTCCTCGAACGGGTAGCTGCTTCGCGCTCCCTTGAGGCTTATTACTTTTTTTATATGTGCTGTGCTGTTGACAAGAAAAAAAACATCGGATCGAATCTTTTTCATAATATCAGCAATCAGGTGGGCATCTGGGGCGGATTCCGGCTTATNCAGCAATCAGGTGGGCATCTGGGGCGGATTCCGGCTTATGAATACATACTTTCTCAACGGAGCAGTTGTGGAAACGACCGATGAAATAAGATTCCGCCAAAATGTGATCAGTTATTGTGAGAAGCTGCATCCCGAAATCTATTACTGCCACCAGCCAACCATTCAGGAACTTTATGAAGACTCCATGCAATCCATTGATCCCGGCAAGTACGACCGTCAGATCATACGCATTATACACAAACACATGAATCTGAAAAAGAACATGAATCGTGGAATGGCGATATGTGAAGAAGTATTGCAACTGCCTTTTGTTACCGATGTGTTATGGGACGGTTGCTATGACAAATTGCTGATTTACCCTACTTATTATTCACTTGTTGTAAAGATGAATATTGATGATAAAATTGTAGAACGCTATTACTCAATAAAGGGATCAAAATTCAGATACGTTGGCATCCGGCTCGGTAACAAAATGGCACTTGGTCGCTGGGTCGAGGTAAGAAAAAACCAACTCGATTTCACCGGATGCGGCTATTCACCCGGCTACATAAAAGCAGCCCGGGAATATTGCATTAAGAAAAAAGAGGAAGAAGAAAATTACGGGGATGACTAGGCGATCCGTTCAATCTGCGTACCCAATGCATTAAGGCGGGTATCGATGTACTGGTAACCGCGGTCGATCTGTTCTACATTGTGAATGGTGCTTTTGCCGTTGGCACTTAATGCCGCAATAAGCAATGCCACACCTGCACGTATATCGGGACTGCTCATGGTGATACCACGCAGTTTTTGCTGACGGGCCAGACCCATAACGGTGGCCCTGTGCGGATCGCAAAGTATGATCTTCGCGCCCATATCGATGAGGTTATCGACGAAGAACAAGCGGCTCTCAAACATCTTCTGATGAATAAGCACATTGCCTTTGGCCTGGGTGGCCACCACCAGTACTATGGAAATCAGATCGGGGGTAAATCCCGGCCAGGGAGCATCGGCTACGGTCAGGATCGACCCGTCGATGAATGATTCTATTTCGTAAATCTCCTGAGCCGGTATGTAAATATCGTCGCCTTTTATCTGCAGATTGATACCTAACCGCTGAAATACGGAAGGGATCATACCTAGTTGAGCCAC
>JBGAVF010000296.1:0-3416 GCA_044228315.1 Bacteroidia bacterium
CACGTCGGATAAATTGATTTCGGCAGGTGCCACAAACCGCTCCTCCTGTTTCTGCCCCATGCCTGAATAAAGTTCAATAACATTCCCTCCCGGCACATAATAGCCATTGCTGTTCGGATCGAAGGCTACATCATCGCCATAACCTTCCGATTCCCTTGATTTCAGTGTATTCAGATCTATCATTTCTCCGTCCATCAGCAGCAATGATCCGTCACGATTATTCATGAGATGGAAACTTTGCCCCACCAGTGACTCGTAACTTTTTAAAAGAATTCCATCCTCCTCATCATAAAGGTTGAAGGAATAATTGTTTGCGGCGATAAATTGTTTTTTACCACGCACCTCTTCAATATACAGCCGTGAGTATGAACCTGTTTTGAGTGGTATGGATGTTATTTCTCCGGTGCTGCAGTTTATCTTCATCACCTTGGATGATTCATAACATTTGGCAATCAGGTACCGGTCATCGGATGTGAAATATACATCTCTTACTTCCATGTCTTTGGCCAGCCGAAACTTCTTTACAATGCTTGCATCTGCGGTTTTCATAAGCCATACTTCTCCTTTCTGCGTTCCCACAGCGATCCATTTGTGATTATGACTCACCGATGCACTGCCCTCGGTAATCTCCTTGATTTTTTTTTCACCTACTTTAATACTGCCTTTTGAATTCCACCACACCATTTTCAGTCCATTGCGTTTGTTGGTGGAATACAGTAAAAAATAGTCTTCCGCATCAATGGTAAAGTCGGGAAGTCCATCTACAGGCACTTGCAATGAATTGATGAGGTTCCCGTTCTCGGCGTTCAGCACAAATAAATGTCCCGCGGTAGCTGCATACAACACCTTGTTATTGCTGCTCAGGCGGATCCCATTCAATGTATATGAGGCATCGCTGGTGTCATCGGGTACGGGAATGGTTCGCGAGAAAAGGAACGTATGTTCATCAAGAGTATACCATTCCAGCGTTGAATAATAACCTGAATTATCGGAATGCCATATACTGGAGATGCAGAGATTTTTTTCCGGAATTGCTACAGCCCCTTTCATTTCCGTGCGGCGGTCGTTGTACAGATTGAACTCATTGATCTTCCTGCCGGTGTTATATTCCCATAAAATACCTTTGGTTTCATCGAACGAGAGGATAAGGTTTGAGGCAGGTATCACCTGAACGCCTTTTATTTCATTGGCATGCCCGATCTGTAACATTTGCTGCATGGTTTGTGCCCCGGCATACAATAAGCCGGTTATGCATAGCAGCATCAGTATAACTCGCTTTACCATAGGATCCAGTCGTTTTCGGTGTTTTCGCGTCGTGAGGTGGGTTTTTGTTTTCCGGCTGTAAGCTTTTGCACTTCAGCACTTACATAATTCTTCAGCTCTGATACAGTTACATGTCCATCCCGGTTTTCATCGGCCAGTTGCTTGGTGAGTCCGTTTATTACAGCATAGGTGAAAACCCCGTTATTCCATTGGGCACTTTCCAAAGCATATTCCTTGCCACCGGCAGCACTGATCACAAAAGCACCATTTCCCTGGTTTATATCACTGAAAACTTCCTGCATCAGTTCGAAACTGTTTTCCAGTCCGAGGCCATTACTGTCGGCAATGAGTTGCGCTCCCCGGGCAGCTACGCCATTTACACCCGTTGCAGATGTACCTTCGGTTATCTGAATGCCACCTGTT
The DNA here is from genome assembly GCA_044228315.1 of Bacteroidia bacterium. Taxonomy (GTDB): domain Bacteria; phylum Bacteroidota; class Bacteroidia; order UKL13-3; family UKL13-3; genus CAINMV01. The sequence continues at coordinate 1,687 of JBGAVF010000296.1, forward strand.
TTATCCACTTCACCGCTGTGACAGGCATCTACAAGTAAAATTTTATTCCGTGCCGGAATTCCATCAAGTAAATCCTCCAGATCTTCATACAGCAGTCCCCGTTTACCGGGATCTTTAAAATCCATGTCGTATGTGGCATAATAAAAGTCGAGGTCCTTGCTTAGAATGCCATGTCCGCTGAGTGATAGTATCACCTTGTCGTTAACAGACGTTTTCATCAGCACTTCTTTCAGTGCCAGTATCTTTTCACGCGTGGCATTCTCATTACTCAACACCCGGATGGTGGCATCGGGATATTTACTCAGAATGGTCTTCGACATATCATCTACATCCTTCACGCTGTATTTCAGATTGAAGTCGGGGTCTTTGTAATTGCTTACACCAATCCCAATATAATACACCTTTGAGGTAACCACACCGCCCTCGTAGATCATATCGAAACTTTCGCGGTAACTTTCAGCACCTTTGGTATTGATGCAGGAAACCGTGATGTGATTCCTTTCATTGCTTAGTGCAATGGTGACCGGCACCACAGCATTTTTCCCCTGTACCGGAATACCCCGGATTCCGAAAGCCGGTACCTCATTAACAAACACACGCACCTGCGACAGTTCATACAAGGCATCAGAAGCCTGTACCGTAAATGACACGGTGGAACTACGTGTGCTTAACGAGAGCTGTGCTGTATTCACCTGCACCTGTGGCACATGAAAATCACTCCCGAGTTGCGAAGCGGTAAATCCCTGCCGTGCCAGCCGTTTCTGATAGGCTTGTGAAAGGGAACGGATCAGCGGCACATTTGGATTGTCTTTTGCGTCACCGTAAGCGAATCTGGAAATCTCGGTAAGGATAATGTCGGGCCGGTTGTATTTTAAATCGAATTGGCTGAACGGATAAATTTCATTCCCGACACGAAAGGAAAGAATAGAGGAAGCGCCTTTGCTCGCATAATAGTACCCCTGCGGGTTGGTTATAACAAAATCTTTACCCCCTTGCAGTACAATATAACTTAGCGATTCCTTCCCGCTTATCAGATCCCAGATCTTTATCTGTGTATCCAGGCTTCCGCTGATCAGAAATTTTCCGTCATTGCTGAATTGCACCGATCGTACTTCATTCTGGTGACCGGCGAACTGATATTTCAGATTTCCGGTTTCCACATCGTATGCCCGAACAAAAAAATCGGCACCGCCGGCACTCAGTGTTTTGCTGTCGGCACTAAAGGTTACACATCCGAAGCCGGCTCCGTATTGCCTGATGTGCTGAACCAGTTTCCCGTCGGCCACCCGGAAGAGTTTGATCCAGTTCCCCCCGGCACTGGCCAGGTATTTCCCATCGGGGCTGAAAGCCACCGACATCACCGAGGCGGACGTAAACTTAAAATCAGCCCCTAGTGATACACTCCCCATCGAGCCGTATGCCATGACCATGCTGGTGTCTTCGTAGCCGGCAGATGCGGTATGTGATGCCAACGAAATGAGCAGTGCTTTCGATTCATAACCGAATACCAGTACCTTCCCGTCATACGTACCCAAGGCAATCATGGCGGCATCGGCACTGATATCGACGGATGCAATACCTTGTTTATCAACATCAACAGTCTCCGATTTATTACGGTCGGGACGCCATATCAGTATCTTTCCGTCTTTGGTGCCGGCTACCCCGTTTTTCCCGTTGGGTGTGAGTACCGCACAGGTCACCGGCGCATCGCCGATACTGATGTTGTAGGC
>JBGAVF010000297.1:0-3394 GCA_044228315.1 Bacteroidia bacterium
CACCAAACCGGTGATCACCTTACTCGGCTCTGCTATAATAAACATTGAACGCAGCACAACCCCATGGGTGGATCCGGGAACCACCGTTACCGATAATTACGATAAGGGCCTTTCCGCTACCCGCACAGGAACCGTTCTTAACAACGTGATCGGTCAGTATGTGCTCCTGTACGATGTAACCGATAACAGTGGAAACAAAGCGGTTACCGTACAACGTACCGTGAATGTGACACCTCCGGCTATGATTCAGCAGGTACTGCATTTACAGCATTTTGATATCACTCCGAATCCGGGCAATGGTGTATATAAGGTACAGGTTGAATTTGAGAAAGCGGTACAGGCTGAAGTGAAGATCACTGACATTAACGGTAAGGTATTGCAGGTGTATACCCGCGAAATGCTCTCCGACAAATTCACACTTGACCTCACCAACTATGCAAACGGTGTGTATTTGTTCAGTATCTCTACCTCAGAAGGTGTAATGACCCGTAAACTTGTGAAGGAGTAAAGAAAAGTGATATATCTTGAAAGCGTGGCCGGTGAATGTGCACCGGTCACGTTTTTTTTTACACCCGAGGTATGTATTTTGTCGGTGTGTTTTCATGAAATCGTTCGTATAGAATGCATAATACGATGGAGTACGAAAGGGATGAAACCCATGTGCGTAGGGTTGTGTGACTGGCCGTGAATTTGCTTGCAGAAGAACATTTCACAACTCCGGCAAAACAATGAGCAGGAATGGTCTCCTCGATATTTCCTGTTGGGGACACCTCCGGTGAACCGGCTTCTGCCTTTGAAATCACAATGGTTTGGGTGGCTTTTCGCCTTGAATAAGGTGCAATGAATGTTCATTACAAAGGATATGTATTTCATTACGAGTTTTATCAATTAATGGGGAACGGAGTGAGAAGACAACCAATCATTGAACATTTTAAAAGCAGTTGGAAGAATGCGGAATACAGAGTTGTTATTACCCGCATACGATTTTATTCAGTTACAAAGTAGCGAATACAGATGTCATTGCTGGTTTAAAAACCCGGAGCATTACAAGAGCATGGCACGCTATATTCATCATATTCAGTGTATGTTTTAAATTAGATGTTGCAGCATACGGTGCCTTGTTTCTCCTACAAAGCCAAAGGGCGAAAAATGACTGCCAGAAAGGGTTTTAGCACCCGGTTCAATGCATGTTGCCCGTGGTGGACTGCCAATTAAATGGAAATGTCAATGCCACAAATGCTATCTATGGGCCGGAACAAAGACAGTATTTTCAGAATGTGTTTGCATCGGCATCAGCCAAAACAAAAGTCGGCGGTATGAACCGTGGATTCTATTTTCAATATCACTGGAGTGTATTTATTACGAAACCGGGTTATTACACCCCCAATGTTCTCTGTGTGCATTCAAGGACCTGTAAGGAATTTGTTGGATGTAGATCGAATAAAAAAAGCCCCTGAGGTGATCAGAGGCTTTTTTATCTATGGGAGGAATTTCTATTTCACGATGCTCATTTCAACACGGCGGTTGGTTTGCTTTCCTTCCGGTGTGCTGTTATCGGCGATCGGGCGGGACGAACCGTATCCCTTCACAATGAAGCGGTCGGCAGCGATCCCTTTGCTAACCAGATACGTTTTCACCGATTTGGCCCGGTTGGTACTCAATTGCACATTGAAGGCTTCATTGCCCGAATTATCGGTATGTCCTACAATGAGCAGGCGATACGTAGGATTGCGCTGTAAGATTTCGAATACCTTATCCAGATTTTCTTTGCTTTTAGCCAATAGTTCAGCCTTACTACTTTCAAATTCCAGGTTTTTAAAGGCTTCTTCCAGAGCTTTCTTGTCGTCGGCATTCAGATCCACTTTTTCCACCTTCACCACATCTTTTTCTTTCGCAGGACATCCGAAGTTCTCTTTGGTTCCTGATACCAGCGGGCACTGGTCGTCAGCATCGTTTACGCCATCACTGTCACTGTCGGGACAGCCTTTCATTTCGTATGTGCCGCGTTTATCAGGGCATTTATCATCCTTGTCGGCTACTCCGTCGCTGTCGCGGTCAGGGCATCCTTTCAGGGATTTTAAGCCGGCTATGGCCGGGCAATCATCTTCAATATCGGCAACCATATCGCTGTCTTTATCAGGGCAACCTTTGGTGGCAATTGGTCCGGCAATGGTAGGGCACTTATCTTCATTATCGGCCACTCCGTCTTTATCGGTATCAGGGCAGCCGTTGATTTTTCCGGCCACATCCGGGCATTTGTCAATATTGTCGGCAAAACCGTCACCGTCTTTATCCGGGCATCCCTGTGTGTTCAATGGTCCGGCTACATCCGGGCATTTATCGTCTTTATCAGCCAAGCCATCGTTATCGCGGTCAGGGCATCCTTTCAGTGTTTTCAATCCGGCATCTTTCGGGCAATCGTCTTCTTTATCAAGCACTCCGTCTTTGTCGGTATCCAGTTCTGTTTCTTTTGGTTTTTTCTTGTGTTTTACCGGTTTATTGATGTTGATCGCGGCCCCTGCATAGAAGTCGAAACCGGAAATATTTCCGATGCCGAAGGCACCGCCAAGATTATCGCTGCCAACATAAATACTGTTCAGCAACGAAATGCAGAATCCCAGATTGGGTTTACGGTAATCATCATTAAGCACAATGGGAAGGGCGGCACTGAACCATTTCGACTCAAATCGAGGCGTAACGCTCAAGGAAGAAAAGGCCCGGATTCCCTGGGTATACTGGCTGCGGATACTTTGTATCCAGGTACCGTTGATAAACACCATGGGTAACAAACGGTAATCAAAACTAACATTCAGGGTAGTGGGTAACGCCATTGAAAATGCTTTAAAAGCTCCCGGAGACGCACCGAAACGATGTGCAATGGCCGTATCGTATTGCCGGGAGTTATTCCCTTTTAATCCTTCACTGATCGTGATGGCATTTTCGCCTTTGTATTTTGTTACGTACGTGAAATTTGTATTGGTATATTTCACGGCTCCGATATCGATGAGGGATACAGCAGCACGGTATTTGTAGCGTGATTTCTTTTTCCCGTCGCGTTGTTCATACACCACACCTACATCAAATCCCATCCCTTTTCCAAGGCGCTTCTGCTTTTTAATGATATTATTGATGAGCAGTTGCTGATCAAAATTCATGTGTGATGATGTAAACGTATCCAGCTGGTTGGAAGGGTTGGGGTCGTAGCTAAACTCATTGGTGGCCCCGAGTTCCAGATCGTACTGTGCATACAGAATACTATCGGTACTGGTGGAGTTGGGCTGACGGTAGAAGTTAAAAGTAGTACCGCCGTTCTTCAGATACATGGCTCCAATGCCATTCAGTGATTTAACGGTAGCACCTACACGAATCATGGAATGTTTATCGTCTTTTATAG
>JBGAVF010000298.1:0-3740 GCA_044228315.1 Bacteroidia bacterium
AGGAAACCGCAACATTCAACTGGCATACTCTGATAAAGCCCATAAAATACGTTCCTGAGAATAAAAAGATCGATGACCTGTTGAAAGATTTTCAGGCAGAACGCATACACATGGCTGTGGTGGTAGATGAATACGGCGGCGGACTGGGTATAGTTACCATGGAGGATATCATAGAAGAAATATTTGGGGAGATCAACGATGAGTTCGATGAAGAAGAAACACCCTACAGCCGCATTGATGACAACAATTACGTGTTCGAAGGGAAAACAAAAATCGGTGACATGTGCCGCATCATGGGCTTCGATGACGACTACTTCGATGACCACAAAGGCGAATCGGAAACCATCAACGGCTTATTAACGGAAGTATTTGAAAAGATCCCGAACATCGGCCAGAAACTTACCATTGCCGGTGTCGACTTCAAGATAGAATCGGTTGACCGCAGAAAAATAAACCGGGTGAAGGTAAGCCGGCTTCCCATCTCTACCGACCGAAGCTGACAACAATGCATCAGGGGGATTCATCACCACGTATCATCATCCAATCCGTATTTTTGTAGTTCATGGGGATCATAAAACTTTTACCAGACAGTACCGCCAATCAGATCGCGGCCGGGGAGGTGGTACAACGTCCCGCCAGCGTGGTGAAAGAGCTGCTTGAGAACAGTGTGGATGCCGGTGCTGATAAGATCATACTCACCATAAAAGAAGGGGGCAAGGTGCTGATACAAATCAGCGACAACGGAAACGGCATGAGTGATGTGGATGCACGCCTTTGCTGGGAACGCCATGCCACCAGCAAACTCCGGCAAATTGAAGACCTTTTTGCCTTGCATACCTTCGGCTTCCGGGGAGAGGCCCTCGCCAGTATTGCTGCTGTTGCACAGGTTGAGATGCTGACTCGCCGTGAAGAAGATGAGGTAGGTGTAAGAATTGTGATAGAAGGCAGTGAGGTAAAAACCCAGGAGGTGGCGGCAGTTCCGAAAGGTACCACGATATCTGTTAAAAATCTGTTTTTTAATGTACCGGCCCGTCGCAGTTTTCTTAAAAGCGATATGGTTGAAACCAACCATATCATTGAAGAATTCATACGGGTGGCTTTGGCCAACCCGCAAATTGGATTCCGTATGATCAACAACGGCAACGAAGTATTTCATGTGTTGCCGGGAACTTTAAAACAACGCATTGTAGGACTTTTTGGAGAACGTTATAACGAACAGTTGCTGCAGGTGAATGAAGCAACTTCGATCGCTAATATTTTCGGATTCGCCGGGAAACCGGAATTCGCAAAACGCACCCGGGGTGAACAGTACTTTTTTGTGAACCAGCGTTTTATTAAGAGCAGTTACCTCAATCATGCGGTAACCGGGGCTTATCAGGATCTGATGCCTACCGATAACTTTCCGTTTTATGTGCTGTTCATTGATGTAGACCCCGCCAGTATCGACATCAATGTGCACCCTACCAAAACCGAGATCAAATTCCGTGACGAGAAAATGCTGTACACCATACTGAAATCCGTTGTGAAGCGCAGCCTCGGACAACACACCCTGGCACCGCAACTCGATTTCGATACTCCGGCCAGCATTCAGCATTTCAACCCCGATTTTTTTCAGCGGGATGAAATACCGCCCCCTCCGAAAATAAAAACCGATCCGGATTACAACCCGTTTCATTCTACACAATCGGGCAAGCCCGTATACACCTCACGCGAAACGAATAATAGGGAGAACTGGCAGCAACTGTACAATTCCCCCGATTTGCCCGCTCAGCGGCAAGAATTCTTCCGGAACGAAGCAAGTGATGATGCACACCCGGTAGATGTTTCAAGGGAGAAACATTTTCAACAAATCCTGAACCGTTTCATACTTTGCCCCATAAAAAGCGGCTTCATGATCATTGATCAGCAACGGGCCCATGAACGTATTCTGTACGAACGGTATCTGGAACAACTGGAAAAACATTCCGGGGTGAGTCAGCAGTTGCTGTTTCCTGAAGTGATAAAGTTCAGCGCCAACGATATGGCACTGGTGCAGGACCTGTTGACCGTATTTTAAGCCCTTGGATTTGTGATCGACCCCTTCGGCAGCAACCAGATCGTGGTGAACGGCGTACCTGCAGAAGCAGGCAATGCCCTGATTCAGGACCTTTTTGAGGGGATGCTGGAGCATTACAAACAGTATAAAACGGATGTTCAGCTTGAACGTCGTGAAATGGTGGCGCGAAGCATTGCCAAGCGTTTATGCATAAAATATCAAAAGGCACTCGGACAGGATGAAATGCGTAATCTGGTGGATGAGTTGTTCGCTTGTGTGAGTACTTACAAATCGGGCGATGGCAAACCGGTGCTTAAAACCATTTATTACCGAGCTTGAGCGATTGGTTTTTAAATCTCTGCACCGGTATTCTTTTACACGATGTTTTCAGATTCATTCAGACTGTTATGAAATTGTTAATTGATGCCACTGAAATGCCATACATCCATTATTTATTAAAAAAAATCGCTACCTTGCCATAAGTAAACTACTGCACCTGATCGTAATTTCAAGGCAGTATGTACATGATAGATGCAGATGGATGGATTCCATCCAGTGAAGAAATCCAAAAACGAGGAAACAATTACATAATTAAAAAAAACTATCTGTGTTGCACCCCAACACAACTATAAGAATTATGATTCGTTTCTATTATTCATTGCTTTCGGGAATATTTCTGATCACGGTATTCAGTTGCAACATTTTCCGCTCCGCACAAAAACCTGCAGACAGAAAGGAAGCAGCTACTGACGAGCCCGGAGCCATGATGCAATGGGAATATGAACGAACCCGTGATCCGAAAACCGGATTGGTACCAAAACAGATGCTGGTTGATGCGTATATGGCTCAACAGAATGATGCCCGGGAAGCTCCTATAACCGGCATCACATGGACCGAACGCGGACCGAATAATATTGGAGGAAGAACCCGTTCCCTCATTTTCGACCTGAAAGACAATACCTACAAAACCGTATGGGCCGCATCAGTAGGCGGAGGACTTTTCAAATGCTCCGATATTACTGCTGCAACACCGGTGTGGAGCAGTATCAATGATTTCTTTTCCAACATTGCCATAAGTTGTTTGACACAACACCCTATATATCCGGATACGATGTATTTCGGCACCGGGGAAACTTTCGGGAATCAGGATGGACTGGCAGGTGCCGGTATCTGGAGAAGTTCCGATAACGGAGTCAACTGGACGCAACTATCTGCCACAACGGGATTTTATGGCGTCACCCGGCTGGCGGTGAGCAAGGAAGGCATTGTATATGCCGCTTTATCGGCTCATTATAAAGCCGGTGGCACCGGAGGCCTTTACAAATCGGCTGACGGGGGTGTTACCTGGACCGCCGAACTCACTACCACCACCACACCATCCACATCGAGCAATTCCGGAAGAGATGTAAAATTAGCCATGAACGGAGACCTGTACTATTCGTGTATCGGACAGGTATGGAAACGCGACCATCTCACCGGAACATGGAGCAATATAACCCCATCGGGCACATTTCAACGGATAGAAATAGCCTGTGCACCCAGCGATTCGAACTATGTATATATTATGTGCCAGGGAAGCAGTACGCCCATTACCGGATTTTATACATCTACCGATGCCGGTACATCATGGACATCCAATCCATTGCCGCTGATATACGACCAAACGTCGAGCGCAACCCAGGAATTTACCAGGGGGCAGTCGTGG
>JBGAVF010000299.1:0-3372 GCA_044228315.1 Bacteroidia bacterium
ATACAGGTCCTCCTGCAAAAAGTTGAGCGGATTGGTTTCTTCACGCTGAAACTCATACGCGATATTTACAAATTCCTTGCGCATCTCGTCCTGCAGCAACGACGGGTTGGTTACCGAGCTGTAGAGAAAATCGAGCCCTTCCGAAATTTTCTTTTTACTGAGCGTGATATGGTGTGATACCACTTCATTGCTCAGCATGTTATTATGAATAATTCCCAGTTCTGTTTCACGCAACGAAAAACTTTCCTGTGTTGGATAGTCGCGGTTGGCTTTAAAGAACATGTGGTTATACAGGTTGGCTACCCCGTTAATATCCGGTCCTTCATTAAAGCACCCGTTCTTCACCGCCAGATTTACATTCACCAGCGGAACGTTGCGGTCTTCAACCACCAGCACTTCCAGTCCGTTCGTCAATTTCTTATAGAAGAAATTGGAAGGAAGATTCAGGGCGACACCGGCAGAATCTCCTTGCGCAACAAGACGGCAGCATACAATTAAAAAAAGTACGGGTAAAATGTTTCTCATAGTCAGGGGATAAAAAATACCTAAGTAACAAAAGTAAGACTTTTTTACGTATTCAGAAATCTCGGAAAAAGAAGGGCGCAGGAACTTATCCCAGGGCTTTCTTCAGGAGCTCGGATATTTTTTTTCCGTCGGCTCGTCCGGCAAAGTGCTTCATGGCAATGGGCATGGCTTTTCCGAATTCAGCGGCCGTGGAAATTCCGTTCGACTGCAACAGGCCGGAGAGTTCCGTCATGATCTCCTCGTCGCTCATTTGTTTGGGAAGAAACCGTTCAATCACCGAAAGTTCTTCCTGCTCTTTTTGCGCCAGATCTTCCCGGTTCTGTTTCTGAAAGATCTCGATGCTCTCTTTGCGCTGCTTGGCAAGCTTTTGCAAAATTTTCAGCGACTCTTCTTCCGACACGCCATTGGCGGCCGATGAAGAGGTAGCGGCCAGCAATAACGCTGCTTTAATGGCTCTGAGTCCACGCAGTTCGGCTTCGTTGCGGGCAAGCATGGCGGTTTTAATTTCCGCGTTAATTTTATCCGTGAATGACATATTGAAATCGATTAAGAGTTACTACTTCCATTAACTTTTGCGGGCAATCTGGGCCATCATTTCGGCCTCCACCACTACCTTATCGCCCACGTAACCGCTGCCTTTCATGGTCACAATGCCTCTTCGCACGGGCTGTGTCAGTTCCAGTTTCAACACCAGTGTATCGCCGGGTACCACCTTATCCTTGAAACGAACGTTTTCAATTTTCATGAAGAGGGTAAGATAATTTTCAGGGTCCGGGTAGGAACTGAGTATAAGCACACCACCGGCCTGGGCCATGGCTTCTACCTGCAACACACCGGGAAACAGCGGAGTATCGGGGAAATGGCCCGCGAAGAAGGTTTCATCAAATGTGACATTCTTGATCGCTACAATATGCTTGTCTGACTTTTCCAGCACCTTATCTACAAAAAGGAACGGATGACGGTGGGGCAGAAACTTCTGTATCTGTACCACGTCATACAGTGGTGTTACATTCTGATTATACACCGGTGCCTTGGTCCCTTTCTTTTGCTTTTTGATCATTGCTTTTATCTTCTTGGCAAAAGCAACATTGGCCGCATGTCCCGGACGGGCCGCCATGATCTGCGCTTTGATGGGCATACCTATTAAGGCAAGGTCGCCAATAAGGTCGAGCAGCTTATGACGAGCCGGCTCATTCTGAAAACGCATTTCCAGATTATTCAGAATACCTTCTTTACGCACACCCACTTTCGGCTTGTTGAACAACGCGGCCAGATGGTCCAGTTCATCATCTTCCACCTTCCGGTCAACAATTACAATGGCATTGTTGAGGTCGCCCCCTTTGATCAAATTATTGGCAAGCAGCATTTCCAGTTCATGTAAAAAGCAGAATGTACGACAGCTCGATATCTCCTTTTCAAATTCCTTGATATTGGTAACCGATGCATGCTGACTTCCCAGCACCGAAGAGTTGTAATCCACCATCACGGTGAGGCGGTAATCGTCAACCGGCATGGCTACCATTTCAACTCGCTTGGGCACATCGGCATAATGCACATTTTCCGGAATCACAAAATATTCACGGTCGGCTTCCTGTTCCACGATCTCAGCTTCCAGCAGCATATCCACGAAGGGTTTCGCACTGCCATCGGCAATGGGTGGTTCCGGTCCGTCGAGCTGAATCAGAATATTATCGAGTTCCATACCGGCAAGGGCCGCCAGCACATGTTCCACGGTATTGATACGGCATCCATGATGTTCGAGTGTGGTTCCGCGTGAGGTGTCAACTACATAATCCACATCGGCATCAATAATAGGGGTACCGGGCAGGTCGGTTCGCTGAAACTTAAATCCGTGATGTTCCGGAGCCGGCAAAAAGGTGAGGTTGCATTCCTGACCCAGGTGCAATCCTACACCGGAAATGCTTACCGGTTTTTTAATCGTATGTTGTTTTATAGTTGGCATGTTATTATAATCTCATTTATTTACGCTTCCACCACAAACCGGGTACCTCAGCGGCACCTTGTTTCTGGGTTCAGTCTTTTTTATCGTTCACTTTTTTAAATAATTCAGGCAGGCGGGTGAGCAGCATGCTGATGCGGAATGCCTCCCTTTTATCCATGATCGGTGACCCGAACCATTCCCGGTTGGCTTCTGTAATGCTGCGGTGTACCCCACTCTGAGCGCCAATGCGTGAGCCATCGGCAATGGTGATATGACCAATGAAACCTACCTGTCCGCCGATCTGGCATTGTTTTCCCACTTTGGTACTGCCCGAGATGCCGGCCTGAGAGGCGATCACCGTATTTTCTCCGATCTCCACATTGTGTGCCACCTGAATCAGGTTGTCGAGCTTGGCCCCTTTACGAATTATGGTGCTACCCAGTGTGGCCCGGTCAACGCTGCAGTTGCTGCCCAGTTCCACGTCATCTTCAATAATTACATTTCCGGTTTGTGGTATCTTTTTATAACTGCCATCGGGCTGAGGGGCATGTCCGAAACCATCGGAACCGATGACGGTGGAAGCATGTATGATGCAGCGTTTTCCCACTTTGCATTCATTATAGATCTTAACACCGCTGTAAAGTACTGTATCGTCGCCCACCACGCAGTTATCGCCCAGGTATACATGGGGATAGATCTTTACGTTGTTCCCGATGCTGACATTTTTTCCAACATAGGCAAAGGCACCTACATAGCAGTTTTCGCCCAGCGTAGCAGCGGGATCAATAAAACTGGGTTGTTCAATACCGGTTTTATGACTGAGTTGCTGCACAAATTCGAGCAAGCGGGTAAAGGCATTGTAGGCATCGGGCACCCGGATAAGCGTGGCTTTCACCGGACGGTCG
>JBGAVF010000003.1:0-26602 GCA_044228315.1 Bacteroidia bacterium
CTTTGCGGCAGCGGTAACGGTGTGTGCATGACCGCCAATAAACACGAAGGAATACGCGCTGCCCTTTGCTGGGAAACAGAACTGGCCGTGCTGGCCCGTCAGCACAATAACGCCAACATCCTTTGCATACCGGCCCGTTTTGTAAGTTTTAAACTGGCGTTGCAAATGGCTGAACTGTTTCTGTCGACACCTTTTGAAGGCGGGCGCCATGAACGGCGGGTCAGCAAGATCGACCATTTGTAGACCCTTTTTCAACCGGTTTTAAAATTGCCGGCAACCTGTGTTGTATTCGTACGTCAGAGAATCATACGAACTCCCAAGCAGTATATTTACAAACTATGCAAAACATTAAAACTCTTCTGCTTTTCATTCTGTCAGGGGCACTACCGGCCTTTGCCCAACCCTTAACCCAGCCGAAACTTGTAGTGGGGATCGTGGTTGACCAGATGAAGTACGAATATGTTTACCGCTACTGGGATAAGCTGGGTAATGGCGGTTTTAAACGCCTTATCGCGGAAGGTTATTTCTGCGAAAATACCCGGTATAACTATTGCCCTACCGTAACCGGTCCCGGACATGCCAGCGTGTATACCGGTGCCACCCCTTCCGTGCATGGTATTATATCAAACGATTGGTACGACCGGGCCATTGGCAAAAATGTGTATTGTGTGTCGGATAAATCCGTTAAAGGCGTGGGAGGCAGCGATAATGCAGGGTCCATGTCACCGGCCAACCTGAAAGCCAATACCATTGGAGATGAATTGAAACTGTTCACCAACTTCAACAGCAAGGTTATTGGTATTGCGCTTAAAGACCGGGGGGCCATTTTGCCAGCCGGACATAGTGCTGATGCTGCTTACTGGTACGACGGGTTTTCCGGCAATTTTATTAGCAGCACCTTTTACACCAATGCATTGCCCGCATGGGTTCAGGCATTTAATGACCTGAAATATCCGGCCACGTATAACAACATGGCATGGAATACCCTGCTGCCTATTGCTTCCTACACGGAGTCAACCCCCGACAGCACCCCTTACGAATCGGCATTCCGGGGTGAGTCATCACCGGTGTTTCCCCACAACTTCGGCGCCTTTAAATCAACAGACTATGAAAACATTCGCCGCAGCCCCTTCGGCAATACCCTTACAAAAGATTTTGCAAAAGCCGCAATTGAAGGGGAACACCTGGGTGAAGATGCAGTGCCTGATTTATTGTGTGTAAGCTTTTCAGCAACCGACTACATCGGCCATCAGTTTGGGGTAAATGCCGTTGAAACGGAAGATTGCTACCTTCGTCTCGACAAGGATCTTGAGGACCTTTTGAATTTTCTTGATAAAACCATCGGCCGGCAGCAAGTGCTGTTGTTTCTTACAGCCGATCACGGGGCCGTTCAGAATCCGCAGTTTTTAATCGACCATAAATTCAGTGCCGGATACTACTCTGAAAAAAATATTCATACCGCACTCATCACAAAACTTTACAGAACATACGGCGACAGCAGCCTGCTACTCTCTGTTGGTGATCAGTCGGTGTATATCAACGAAAAGGCACTGGAAAAGAAAAAACTCACGAAAAACAAGGTGGCCGAAACCATCATGGATACTTTGTTGCATATTCCAGGCATTGCCAATGTATTTCCTGCCGAGGTTTTTTCGTATCTGTCGCTTCCCGGGAGGGCCGCACAACTGGCACAACTGAGCTATGATCCGCACCGGAGTGGTGATGTGTTTTTTCTTCCCGAACCCAATTACATCGAGTCTTCATCGCGCAAAGGCACCACACACGGGGCACCGTATACCTATGATACACACGTTCCGTTGTTCTTCTGGGGATACTCGGTTCCACACGGAAATAGCTTTGATTTGGTGAATATTACCGATATTGCACCCACGATTGCTGCCTTTTTACATTGTGAGTTCCCCAGCGGTTCTACAGGTAACCCGGTTAAAAGTGTTTTGATAAACAGCAGATAATTGCAATATGGTTGAAAGGATTAAAAATATTGCCAGTCACCGACTCCTCTCCCTTGAACGGGTGTTTTTAAAAATTGCTTCTTCGCATATACCGCGGTTTGTAATACTTATTGTTGATGCCCTTATCTGCGCCATCACATATCTGTTTGTTTCTTCACTTATCTTTAATTTCAGCTATCCAAGCATGGAATGGCTGTTTGTGAGCCTGTCCATAGTGCTGGTTTTCCGTATAGCCTCGTTCCGACTTACTCGCATGCACCGCAGCCTTATACGGTACACCAGTACCAACGATGCGGCACGGGTGCTGCTTACCGTATTTATCAGTTCTCTCGGCATCATGGCCCTCGACTTCGGGTGGTATTACTTTACAAAAAATGAATGGTTTTACATTCCTGTCCGGATTGTCATCCTCGACTTCTTTCTTTCTTTTCTGGCCCTTTCCTCGAGTCGTATCGCTTACAAACTTCTTTTCAGCTATTATAAAAACCCCCATCACGACAAAGACAGTCGCATCAACATGGCCATTTTCGGGGCCGGAGAATCGGGTATTATTACCAAGCGTTCTCTTGATAACGACAGCCGGAATCATTTTAAGCTTGTGGCCTTCTTCGATGACGATGAGAAAAAAAGCGGGACCAAAATAGAAGGTATAACAATTTATAATAGTCAGAAAGCACTCCAGGAAACGATCGAAAAATTAAAGATCAAAACCATTATTCTTTCAATCCAGAATATATTACCCCGACGTAAAAAGGAGATCATTGAATTGTGTCTGGGGTTGAATATTGATATAAAGAACGTGCCTCCGGTAGAACGCTGGATCAACGGTGAATTAAGCACCGCCCAGTTCAAAAGTGTTAACATCGAAGATTTGCTGGAACGGGATCCCATCATCCTTGATAAGCGCATGATCAGCCGGCAGGTGGGCGGTAAGCGCATTCTTATCACCGGTGCCAGCGGCAGTATAGGTAGTGAAATAGCCCGTCAGCTGCGGTTTTTCCGTCCTGAAAAAATTTATCTTCTCGATCAGGCTGAATCACCCCTGTATGAACTTGAAATTGAGTTGCGTGAGAAACATAAATTTACGGATTTTGAAATTGTGGTGGCCGATGTGCGTAACGAGGTTCGTATGAACAATGTATTCAGCACCTTTCGGCCGCATGTAGTGTATCATACCGCAGCCTACAAACACGTACCGCTTATGGAAGACAACCCAAGCGAAGCCGTGATCACCAATGTGGGGGGCACCAAAATCGTAGCCGACCTGTCGGTAAAATACGGGGTCGAAAAATTTGTTTTTGTCAGCACTGATAAGGCGGTGAATCCAACCAACGTGATGGGATGCAGCAAACGCATCGCCGAAATTTATGTGCAGTCACTCAATAATCACCTCGACAAGCAGGATCCGGAGAACCATACCCAGTTCATCACCACCCGTTTCGGGAATGTACTTGGTTCCAACGGATCGGTGATACCGGTGTTTCAGAAACAAATACGTGAAGGCGGGCCGATCACTGTTACCCATCCTGAAATTACCCGATACTTTATGACCATTCCGGAAGCCTGTCAGCTGGTGCTTGAGGCCGGCGCCTTCGGAAAAGGCGGTGAGATCTTTATTTTTGATATGGGTGAAAGTGTAAAAATTGTGGATCTGGCCCGTAAAATGGTTCAGCTTGCCGGGCTGGAGCTGGGGAAGGATATTCAGATGGTATTCTCTGGACTTCGTCCGGGTGAGAAGCTGAAAGAGGAACTTCTTAACCAGACCGAGAAAACACTGCCCACACACCATCCGAAAATAATGATTGCCAAAGTACAGGAGTACTCGTATGAGCAATCTACAAAAGATATTGAAGAGCTCATCCGTTTATTCAAAACACAAAACAACGGAAGTATTGTGGCCCGAATGAAACTTATTGTGCCTGAGTTTATCAGCAATAACTCTGTGTTTGAAGCCCTCGATGCGGATTATGTTCAGTAATTATCCGGGGGCTTGTTGAATTATCTTTTCAGGTAACATCTTTTTACATTTAACTCATGCATCTTTGTCGGTAACTATAGCAAGCGATTATGAAACCATTCTCCTTATTGTTTTTATTACTCTCACTTTGTGTATCACTTCAGGCGCAGAAAACCCATAAACACAACGGTAAAAAAAAGAATGCCCCTGCAGAAGTTCAAACACCTGCCATCACATCAGAAAAGGCTGAAATACATTTTGATACTACCGAACACAACTTCGGTTATGTAATTGAGGGTAGCGAAGCCGTATATACATTTGTATTCTATAATGTCGGTAAAGAACCCCTGGTGCTTACCGGTGCCCAGCCCGGATGCAGCTGCACGGTAAGCGACTATACACATGAACCCGTGATGCCCGGTAAAAAAGGAACCATCGTTGTAAAATACAGTACCAAGGGGCGTATTGGCGGTTTCACCAAGTCCATTACCGTTACCTCCAACGCTGTAACCAACCCGGTTAACCTCATGATCCGGGGCACTGTAATGGCCGCTCCGCAAGAAGTTCATTAGGTTTAAAATAAACTTAAAAGCAGAGGGGGCTATGTAAAAGTATGTTAAGCCACTTGCAGGTAACTGTTTTTGCACTACTTTTGAACACAAGAAAATATCATTTAACTAAAATCAAATTATCCGTAACACATGAAAAAGTTCACACTAACTATCCTTACTATAGCAATGGCTGTTATAGTTTCTGTAGCACAAGGAACCAAACCGGCTGACAAATCAGCTAAAAAAACAACTCCGGCTAAAGTTAGCCCGGCTACTCCTGCAAAACCGGCTACTCCAACTGCCGTAGCTCCGGCTCCACAAGTGGCTGTTACCAGCGACCAGCCTGATTTTACTTTTGAGTCAGAAAGCCACGATTTCGGTACCATTCCGGAAGGAACACAAGCTGTTTATGAATTCAAATTCACAAACATCGGAAAAGAGCCACTGGTAATCAGCAACGTACAGGCTTCTTGCGGTTGTACTACACCAAAATGGACCAACGAACCGGTAGCTCCGGGAAAAACAGGTACCATCACCGCTTCTTTCAATTCAAGCGGTCGTCCGGGCCAGTTTACCAAAAGCGTAACCGTTACTTCCAATGCTAAGTCAAACCCTAAGGTGTTAACCATCACTGGTGTTGTTGAAGCAAAACCGGTTGAACAACCTTCTCCGGTTGTTGTTCCTGATCAGCCTAAAAACTAATCACCAAACCATAAAAAAAGAAACCCCTCCCGTAAAGAGGGGTTTTTTTATGCGCATATCGCAGAAATAACACATATTTGCCCGAACGCACCCTTTTAACCGTATATGAAAAAACCCCTTTTATTCCTTTTTACAACTGCTTTCTGCCTCATCAGCTACGACGTATTTACCAATCGGGGCGGACCCACTACCGGCGTGGCCGGTGATCCACCCCTGAACGAAACCTGCAACGCCAACGGATGCCACAACGGAAGCGCATTAAACAGCGGCGGCGGTACAGCCAGCATTGTAATGAAGGATTCCCTGAACAATACGGTAACCTCCTACGACCCCAATAAAACCTATACCGTGAAGCTTTCCATCAGTGAAGGGACCAAAACCCGTTACGGTTTCGAATCCATAATTCTGAAAGGCACCGGCACCTCCGCCGATGTGATCGGAAGCATCATCTTAACCGATACCATAACCCAGTTATTCGGTGGTTCATGGAAATGGATAATGCACAAACGAAGCGGCATCGATTTCACAACCACCACAGGCAACTGGAGCTTTAAATGGAAGGCCCCGGATGCGAACTACGGCGTGGCAACCGTGTATGCTGCATTCAATGCGGCCGATAAAAACGACCAGGCTTCGGGTGACAAGATCTACACCAAAACACTTTCCATCCCCGGTAACGGTCCGCTGACCGGCATCCTTTCCCATACAAGTACGGAATTCAACTTGTTCCCGAATCCGGCACAAAACGAAATTACCCTTCAGTACCCGGGAATTCTTGGGGTGGAAATATTTTCTTTATCGGGTCAGCCCGTACTTTCGGAAGAATACCATACCAACACCCAAACCCTCTCTCTCGAGAGTCTTTCAGCAGGTGTGTATCTGATGCGTGTAAACACCACGGATGGGGTTAAAAACACCCGGTTTGTAAAGCAGTAAAGGTTTAAGCACGCTTTTTTTCTAAAGCAACCCGCACTTTCCCGATCCGGTTCTTCAATCCGGATGAGGCGTCTATTGAAAGCCTGTCAAGTTCCGGCAAAAGCTCGTGCTGCAGGTCGGGGTATTTTTCACACAAACGCTGCAACAAGGCAAGTGAAAATGCTTTCACCGCAATGGATTCTTTCGGTTCCCGGATCAGCCGGAAACAACTGTCGACTGCCATTCCCTCAAGGTTTTCAGGAATTTCAATGAACTGCAGAAAACGCACCACATTCCGCTTCATGGCCGAATGCAGTTCCGGTTTCGTAATAAACAGAAGCAGTTTTTTGAGATGCTTCTTTATGAGCGGCGGATGCCGGATCACACAATCGCTCATGGCCCAGGCAGCCCGCTGTGCCAGCACCGGCTCTTTGGCGTAATAGCAGGCCATCAGCGCATCAAATGCAGCCTGTCTGGATCCAATGGCTTTCACCACGCGTGTGATCTGACGCCGCGAATGTTCTTTCAGCAGCATTTCTCTTATTTGCATCGGCCTGTGTGGAACTGTGCTGCAATTTTATTAAAAAACCCGGGGAATGTGTCCTGCTTTTTCTGTGTTTACAAACTTTTCAACACCACGTTTTTAGTGGGTCTTTGTATATATTTTTGTTAGATAATTTAATAAATAATTTTTATGGCAAAAGAATCAAAAGAAGCAGCACAGGAAAGCAAAGAGCGCCTGAAAACGTTGCAGTTAACTATCGAAAAACTAGAGAAAACCTACGGTAAAGGCGTAGTAATGAAAATGGACGATGACCGCATCGAGCCTATTGAAGTAATTCCAACCGGATCACTAAGCCTCGATATCGCACTGGGCGTGGGCGGATTGCCCAAAGGCCGCGTGGTAGAGATCTATGGTCCGGAAAGTTCGGGTAAAACCACCCTCAGTATGCATTGTATTGCTGAGTGTCAGAAAATGGGGGGAATGGCCGCCTTTATCGATGCGGAACATGCATTCGATAAAACCTATGCCGAGAAACTGGGCATCGACACCAGTAACCTCCTCATCGCCCAGCCCGACGATGGCGAACAAGCCCTTGAAATTGCCGATAACCTGATTCGCTCAGGTGCTATCGATATCATCGTGATCGACTCGGTAGCCGCTCTAGTTCCAAAGGCGGAAATAGAAGGTGATATGGGTGAAAGCAAAATGGGTCTTCAGGCCCGACTCATGAGTCAGGCCCTGCGTAAGCTCACGGGTTCCATCAACAAAACCAACTGCGTATGTATTTTCATCAATCAGTTGCGTGAAAAGATCGGGGTCATGTTCGGTAACCCGGAAACCACTACAGGTGGTAATGCACTTAAGTTTTACGCGTCTGTTCGTCTTGATATACGCCGCCTGGCCCAGATAAAAGACGGGGTGGAAGTAGTGGGAAACCGCACCAAGGTGAAAGTGGCCAAAAACAAAGTGGCACCTCCATTCCGTGTGGTTGAGTTCGATATTATGTACGGAGAAGGCATCAGCAAGGTGGGCGAAATTGTGGATCTGGGCGTCGACTTCGATATCATAAAGAAATCCGGCTCCTGGTTCAGTTACAACGATACAAAGATCGGACAGGGACGTGATGCCGTAAAACAAATGCTGAAAGACAACCCGGAGATGAGTGACGAAATTGAACAGAAAATCCGCGATGCCGCCAGCAAAGGCAGCTTCAAAGGAAAAGCAGAAGTAGAATAATCCAAATACGATTATGGAACTGGCTCAATACTACGAACTGGTTGAGAAAAGTATCGAAGGCCTGAAGGTGGATCCGAAAGCCTGCCGCGGAGAAAAGCCCGGACAGTGGAACCTGAAAAAAGGAAGAGCTTCGGTATGGATCGACATCTGGGAATATGAGAACACACCCGGAAAGGCTTATTTTCAGGTAATGAGCCCCATACTTGAAATTCCTCCCGACCGTGCCACTGAACTCTACAGGGAGCTGCTGGAACTGAATTTTACGTTATACAATATGGCCTTTGTGGTTGAAAAAACCTGGGTGTATATTAAAAGTATTCGTGAAGTGAACAGCCTCGACCAAAGTGAAGTGGATGCTCAGATCGACCGGGTGGGCTTTTATGCCGACGACTTTATTGGTAAACTGAAATTCAAATACACACCGGAAAAAGGCGCCTGAAATGGCGCTTTTTTTACGTGTGACGGATTTTTCTTTCGGTAAGTATCATCCATCCGCAATAGGCCAGAAACTCCAGGGTGCCGATTAGCTGCAGGGTGGTGTAGGTTATTTTCCCTAGTCCATGCATCTCACGCAAAAAGCTGTAAATGAAATACAGCCCCAGTGCCAGACCAATGCTCAACGCAGCATTTCGCACAGAATACGGTATCGGGTAGTATTTTCGACCGAGTAAATAACTCATCACCGTAATGCTGAAATAACAGGCCAGTGTGGCCCAGGCCGAACCCATATAACTGAGCGACGGAATCAGCAGCAGATTCATCACAATGGTGATAACAGCACCCGCTATTGTAATAGTGGCACCGTATTGTGTTTTATCGGTTAGTTTATACCATACGGAAAGATTGTAGTAGATGCCCAGAAACAGGTTGGCCAGTAACAGTACGGGAACCACTTTTAACCCTTCATGAAAAGCACTTCCGATGAATATTTTAAAAACATCAATATAAAGTGTCACCAGCAGGAAGATCACACAACAGATCATGATGAAATACTGCATTACTTTGGCGTAAAGCGCCGGAGCATTCTCTTCTTTGGCACGGGAAAAGAAAAACGGTTCCGCCGCAAACCGAAATGCCTGTATGAATAACGTCATCAGCATGCTCAGCTTATAATTGGCCCCGTAAATACCGGTTTGCTGCATGGCATATACCGGGTCTTTAATAATATATTTCATAATAACCCGGTCGAGGGTTTCATTCACCATCCCGGCAAGCCCGAGTACCAGTAAGGGCCATCCGTAGCGCAGCATCTGCATCCAAAGTGTTTTATCAAAACCCGCTTTCAGAAAAGTGATCTCACGCAAAAAGAAGGGCAACAGAAGGACGCTTGATGCAATGTTGGCAAGAAAGATATATGTTACCCCCGAAGCGGCTCCACGCATTGAACCGGCCCATCCAATACCCATCCGGTCGAGCCAGGGTAATCCGGTAAGAAAAAAAATGTTGAGTACGATATTGATCCCGATCCCAACACTTTTTAACGTGGCAAAACGCAAGGCCTTATTCTGCAGCCGCAACCAGGCAAAGGGTATGGAAGTAATGGCATCGGCTGCTATTATGAAGAGGAAATATACAATGTATTCGGGATGCTGCTGGTTCTTCGTGATCTCTGCCAGTGGATAGGTAAACAGCATGAAAAGCAGGGCCAGGGAAAGGGATGATATGATAAGCGACCACCAGGCAGTAGAAAATACCTTTTCCTTTTCATCGGAGTGCTGCGCGTAGCGAAAAAAGGCTGTTTCCATGCCATACGTAAATACCACACTTAAAAAACTGGCATATCCATAAAATTCACTAACGGTGCCGTATTCTCCGGTAAGTAGCACCCGGGTATAAATGGGAACCAGCAGGTAATTTAGAAAACGGGCCGCGATATTGCTCAAACCGTATACGGCCGTTTGCCCTGCCAGTTGTTTTATGTTCGACATGAAATGGTACTACAAATGTATGCCTCTGCCGGTTTCACCGGAGGAATTATTTTGCAAATGAAGTGCTCACAATCTCGGCCTGCTCCTGATTCGAAATACGGTAATACCCGGAAGCCGGACTCGGACTTTGTTTCCGGCTTATAAGCCGCAGTGTATGATTTGATTTAAATCGCATGAGAAATAACCAGGCGCCCATATTTTCTGGTTCTTCCTGTACCCAGCAAAATTCCGCGTTTTTATATTTTTTACGTACGGCATCTATCGCTTTTTCGGGAAACGGATAAAGCTGCTCTACCCTTACTATGGCCACATCTTTATGATCGCCCGATTGCTGACGCTGTAACAGGTCATAATAAATTTTGCCACTGCATAACAATACCCTGCGCACCTTTGTAACGGGTGCCGCATAAGCGTCTTCTATCAGCACTTCATATTGTCCCTGGGTAAAATCTTCAACCGTGCTCACACATAAAGGATGCCTCAGCAGGCTCTTCGGACTCATAATGACCACCGGTACACGGAAATTGCGTTTCATGTGGGTTCTGAAAAGATGGTATAACTGAGCCGGTGTGGTTGGATAACAAACCATCATGTTGTCGTTCGCACACAGCTGTAAAAAGCGTTCCAGCCGGGCACTGCTGTGTTCGGGCCCCTGTCCTTCATACCCATGGGGCAATAAAAGAATCAGCCCGTTTTTGGTTTTCCATTTGGCTTCACCACAACTTAAAAACTGATCAATAATGATCTGGGCTCCGTTGCTGAAATCACCAAATTGTGCTTCCCATATATTTAAGCCATGCGGATTCGCCATGGCATACCCATATTCAAAACCCATCACAGCATATTCACTCAGAATCGAATTATAGATCTGAAAACGGGCCTGTTCGTCATCCAGTTTGTTCAGATAAATAAAAATGTCTTCACTGTCTTCTTTCTTAATTACAGCATGCCGGTGGCTGAAGGTGCCCCGCTCCACATCTTGTCCGGTAACTCGCACCGGGTGCCCTTCGGTAAGTAATGTTGCATAAGCCATAAGCTCTCCCATGGCCCAGTCGTACCGGTTGTTCCGTATCATGGCCTTACGGTCGGCCATCAGTTTTTCAATTTTGTTGAAGGGTTTGAATCCTTCCGGCAGGGTGGTTATTTTCTCGGCAAGTTCCAGAAACCTTTTTTTAGCGATCTGTGTTTTAACCGGTTTGAAAAAAGCCTCTCCGCTGGCTGGCACAAACCCTTTCCACAACTCGGCAAAAATGTTTTTCGGATTCACCGATGGCTTCTTTTTTACATCCTCCAGATCCTTCTGTAATGCTGCCCGAAAACCTGTTTCAACTTGTTTAATATACGATTCATCAACCGCCCCGTCACGCAGCAGCTCTTCTGCATAAATGTTTCTCGGGTTATCGTGGGAAGCAATTATTTTATAAAGAAGGGGTTGTGTAAAGCGCGGTTCATCTCCTTCGTTATGCCCGTATTTTCGGTAACAAAGTACATCGATCCATACGTCGGTATGAAATTGCTGACGGTACTCCAAAGCCAGTTTGGTGGCATACACCACTGCTTCGGCATCATCTCCGTTCACGTGAAACACCGGACAAAGCGTGGTTTTCGCTACATCTGTACAATACGTCGACGTACGTGCCTGAAGGTAATTGGTGGTAAAACCTACCTGGTTGTTAATCACAATATGAATAGTGCCTCCGGTAGTAAATCCCGGCAGTCCGGCCATCTGAAGGGTTTCGTACATGATCCCCTGCCCGGCAGCGGCTGCATCCCCGTGAATCAGAATGGGGGCAATTTTACTAACATTCCCTTTGTACTTACTGTCAAGCATGGCTTTCACCATACCTTCCACCACCGGGTTCACCGCTTCCAGATGCGATGGATTCGGGGAAAGACTCACGGTAACCTTCTTTCCGTGACGGGTTAGCACCTGATTGGAATAGCCGAGATGGTATTTTACATCACCTTCAAAATTCTCTTCTTCGTATGTTTCCCCTTCGAACTCACTGAAAAGCTCTTTGTATGGCTTTCCAAGAATATTGGTAAGCACATTCAACCGTCCGCGGTGTGCCATACCAATGGTAAACTCTTCTATTCCCAGCTCGGCACCCCGTTCTATGGTTTCATAAAGGGCCGCTATTGTGGTTTCTCCCCCTTCTATACTGAATCGTTTCTGCCCAACAAATTTTGTGTTCAGAAACTGCTCTATTCCTACCGCTTTATTCAGCATGGTAAGAATGGATTTTTTCTCTTCTATGCTGAAATGCGGGTCGTTGCGGCTCTCCTCCATGCGACGGCGAAGCCATTCCACCCGCTCCGGAACCCGCAGGTACACGTATTCGGCACCAATGCTTGCACAATATGTTTTCTCCAGCATCTCAATGATGCTGCGAAGTGTTGCCTTGCCCAAACCCACTTCTTGCCCTGCTTCGAACTCAGTATCCAGATCGGCCTCGGAAAGGTTATAATTATTGAGGGCAAGGGTTGGCGTGTATTTTCTTCTCGGGCGTACCGGATTCGTTTTTGTAAAAAGATGACCGCGGGTACGGTAATCGCGGATAAGATGCAGCACTTCTATTTCTTTTGCACTCAGGGGTGCCGTGCCTGCAACAGATTGTTGGCCCAATGAATACCCTTCAAAAAATTTTTGCCAGCCATAATCTACATTATTGGGGCTGTTCAGGTATTGCTCATGTAAATAATCGATATAGGCAATTTCAGCATTGCTCAGATAGCTTCTGGTATCCATAAATTCGGGCAAAGGTACATCTAATTTACGATGTGAAAGGAGTAATGCAACCGCTATTCACCGGGGCTGACCATGTGGCAGAGATGGGGGTTTCCACGTTTCTCTGTTGATAATCACCACAGGATTGACGTACCTTTGCCGAATGATTGATTTCACAAAGTTTACATTGAAGAACGGTTTGCGTGTGATTTATCATCAGGATACCAACACACCCATGGCGTGTGTAAATGTGCTTTATGATGTGGGTAGCCGTGATGAAAGTCCCGATAAAACCGGTTTTGCGCATTTGTTCGAACACCTGATGTTTGGCGGTAGCATCAATATTCCCGAGTTCGACACACCGCTGCAACTTGTGGGGGGTGAAAACAACGCTTTTACCAACAACGATATTACCAACTATTATATTCAGCTTCCCGCCCAAAACATTGAAACCGCCTTCTGGCTGGAAAGTGACCGAATGCTCTCACTGGCATTCAGTCCGGAAAGCCTTGATGTGCAGCGAAATGTTGTTTGTGAAGAGTTCAAACAACGTTACCTCAATCAGCCCTATGGCGATGTGTGGCTTAACTTAAGGCCCCTTGCCTATAAGGAGCACCCATACCGCTGGGATACGATTGGTAAAGAAATAGCCCACATTGAGAATGCCACACTGGAAGATGTAAAATCTTTCTTTACTACGTACTATTCCCCCGCCAATGCCATCCTTGTAGTGAGCGGTAACATTTCGCTCGACCGTGCCAGGGCTCTTTGTGAAAAATGGTTTGAACCCATTCCATCCCGGCCCGTGCCGTTGCGGAAACTGCCACAGGAGCCGGAACAAACCGAGGCACGCAGCCTCCGTATGAAAAGCAAAGTACCCGCGGATGCTTTTTACCTTGCGTTTCACGGGGTTTCAAGGCTCGATCCGGAGTATTACGCCATGGATCTTCTGACCAATATTTTTGGCCTGGGCGATTCATCGAGACTATATTATACCCTGGTGAAAGACCTATGCCTGTTCAGCAACTTTAGTTGCTATCACACAGGCAGCTTCGATAAGGGTCTCATCATCTTCAGCGGTAAACTGATGCCTGAAGTTACTATGGAAGAAGCAGAAAAGGCGGTATGGGACGTAATAGAAGAACTAAAAACCAACGGTTGCAAAACGGAAGAACTGGTGAAGGTGAAGAACAAAACCGAAAGCAGCATGGTGTATGAAATGATGAGCCTGCTAGAACGCAGTATTGAACTGGCCTTTTCGGAGGTGCTTGGCAATGCTTCGTTCATCAACGAAGAGTTGCCTAAGTTTCATGCGGTAACCGAAACACAGGTGCAGGATTTTGCTCGCAAATTTTTAAGAAAAGAACGAAGCAACACCCTTTATTACGAAAAACTTTAACTGATCGCGCACAAGAAAACATGCTTGAACGAAACACCCCTCCCCCGTTTATAATTCCTGAGTTTTTTACCATTCCCAGGGCTGATACTCACCGTATGCCGAATGGAAATACGATATATAGCATCAACAGCCCAACCGATGCATTACTGCGAATAGATGTCTATTTCCCTGCCGGAAGAATTAAACAACCCAAACCCTCCATTGCAGCGTTGTGTCTGGATATGTTATTCGAAGGAACCCGCAAACGCGATGCGCTTGAAATGGCTGAAGCACTGGATTATTTTGGCTCATACACCGACTATTCCGTGATGCCGGAATGGGCTTCCGTAACCCTGTACACCTTAAACCGGTATTTACCTGATGTTCTTCCCCTATTTACTGAACTCCTTACCGAGCCCGCTTTTGACGAAGACGAGTTTGAACAGCTCATCGACCGGGAAATTCAGGATCTGCAGGTTGGACTGGAAAAAAATACGGTACTCGCTACACGTGAAACCCTTAAAAACCTTTGGGGTGAAACCCATCCCTGGGGAATGCTCCCCACCGAGAAAAACTACCGGAGCCTGAAGAGTGCAACAATCCGGGAATTCTACGACAAATATTATGATATGGGATCAGCCAAAATATTTGTTGCCGGAAATATTGATGCCTCGGTTATTACGGCCTTGACAAATGCATTTGGGTCGTTTGTACCAAAAAAGACCTCAGGACAAGAAGGATTTGTTGCTTCACCAATACTGGAAAAAGGAAACGCGTTTGTTGAAAAACCGGGATCCCTGCAAGCAGCCCTGAGGGTGGTAAGAAAACACATTCCCCGCTCCCACCCCGATTATAACGACACCTCTTTTGTCAACCTGCTTCTTGGCGGGTACTTCGGGTCCCGACTCATGGATAACCTGAGAGAAGAAAAAGGATATACCTATGGCATTGGGAGCCATATCTCCGATTATAGCTTTGGCAGCGACTGGACCATTGCCACCGAAGTTAAAAATGATGTAAAAGACGATGCTGTGCGTGAAATATTCAATGAAATGCAGCGTTTATGCGATGAAAAAGTCGGGGAAGAAGAGTTAACTATTGCACGTAATTACACACTGGGACGAATATTACGAAACCTGGACGGCGCATACCAGATTCTAAGATATGCCGAAACATCCGTACTTCAGGGTTACGATTATGAAGTTTTCTACAAAAACTTTGAACGTATAAAATCGATAACTCCCGATGAAATACAGGCTGCAGCTCGCACATATCTGAAGAAAGAAGACTGGCTTACGGTTGTTTGCGGTTCGACCGTTAAATAAAAATTCATGTGAACAGGCACCATGTACCATACCATCAACTTACCCCGGTTTTCCGTCATATTTGTACGGTGTGTCTGATTATTATTCCATTTTTGGGGTTTTCAATTACGGGTCCATTGAATTTGCGCAGGGCCTGCAAAACACTAAACGACTCGGATGTGGTGCTGAAATGGAACATACCTACCGATGCCTGTGCCAGTTTTGTTTCGTATGACATTTATGCCCGCAAGAACAATCTATTGCCGTTTAACAAAATCGACAGCGTTTTAACAATCTCCCAGAATTCATATACTCATTCCGGCGCATTTCTAATTTCCAATACCTGGGAGTATTTTATTGTAATCCGTTTTGATTGTTTTGGAAGCCCTACCCTGAGCAGCGATACCCTAAGCATTGATCTGTTACAAACGAATGATCAGTATATCGATAGTGTAAGCGTAGATCCGGTAAGTGGTAAATACGTGGTTGGGTGGAAGGGAAATACCAGTAAGGATATTGCCGGTTACAGGATATATAAGGTGCTGGGTAGCAACAATATACAACTTACAGATGTGGACGAAAGTGTGAAATCCTTCACCGATATCAGCTCCAACCCCTCGGTGGCCACTACCCGGTATTCGATCGCCGCTTACGACAGTTGTAATAATCTCACGGCCATCATCGATCAGCATGAACCGGTTCGGTTACAAATAGGGTTTGACAGCTGCAGTCATGTGTTTACTTGTAATTGGTCGGCCTATTCGGGTATGAGCATCGGCAGTTATGCTCTTTGGGCCAATGTAAATTCAGCAGGGTTTTCGGTACTGGCATCATTTACCGGGGGTACCTTCACGTACACATTCTCCGACAACACCATTTCAGATGGCTCATCAGTTTGTTTTTTGATCAGAGCCACGAAGGCGTCTGACCCATCGGTAACAAGCAGCAGTAACAGCGTTTGCATGACTGCAAATTATGCCGACGAGGCACAGGTGAATTACATCAGCTCGGTAAATGTATTATCGAAAACCCAATGTGAGTTAAAATGGGTAACCGACAATACGGGTCTGATCGGTAAAATGATACTGCAACAATCGACCGACGCTTCTAACTTTATTACGATTAGTACCCTTACCCCTTCTTCCGGAAATCTAACACTGCCGGTAAATGGACTTAATACAGATTCGGTGGCCTACTATTTCCGAACCATTCTATACAATACCTGTGGACAAGCATCAGACACCAGCGATTTGTGTAATTCCATTTTGTTAAAGGCAAAAAAGGTTGATGCAAAAGAAAACGAGTTACGATGGAATGCATACGATTTATTTAATGCAGGCATCGAGAAATACGAAATATTCCAGGGAACCGGTGATGTCTTTTCCGGGTATTCTTTTTCATTATTTGCCACTGTTAATGACGGGGTTCTAATGTATAGCGACACAAAACTATTAGCCGATATTATGAATGACGGGGTGTGTTATTACATCCGGGCTATTGAAAAACCCGGAAATATATATGGTGTATCGGGGGCATCTTCCCGCTCAAACATGAAATGTGTAGATGGTGAACTGTTGGTATTTTTTCCAAATGCCTTCAACCCAAACTCCAGATCCGAGGTCAATAAATCGTTCAAGCCCCGAGGAATGTATATCGACTATGCCAAATCATGGATAAAAATATACGACCGGTGGGGAACCCTTATTTACGAAGGAGACCTGTCAACTGGTTGGAACGGCGAATTGCGCGATAATGAACCCGCCCCCGATGGTACTTACATCTATACATCCTCGGTGTATTCTGTTAAAGGAAAGGTACAAAACTCAAAAGGTATTATCCATTTGGAGAGATAAATAGTTCCACGTGAAACAGTCAAAAATACAAGTCCATAAAACCAGCAAATTTTATCGAATAAGTGATATTCGAAGAATAAAGGTCTGGCTTGAGCGGGTTGCTGCATTAGAAAAACTAGTGATTAACAGTATTAGTTATGCATTTGTTTCGGACGAAGAACTTCTCGAAATGAACCAAAAGGTATTAAAACATAACTATTATACGGATATTATTACCTTTTCCCTTTCTGATTCAGCCGAAATTGAGGGAGATATTTACATAAGTTATGATCGAATTAAAGAAAACGCAACAGTGTTCCACGTGAAACGGCTGGATGAAATTAAGCGAATTATGGTTCATGGATTGTTACATTTATGCGGATATAATGATAAAACAAAACCCGAAAAAGAACGTATGACACAAAAGGAAGACACTTATTTAAAATTGTACAACAAAATGTTTCACGTGGAACACTAAAATATGCTATTTAAAGATTACGATATAATTGTGGTGGGTGGGGGTCATGCCGGTTGCGAAGCTGCAGCCTCTGCCGCCAATTTAGGGAGTAGTGTACTGCTGATTACCATGGACATGACCAAGATCGCGCAAATGAGTTGCAACCCTGCCATGGGGGGTGTGGCCAAAGGTCAAATAGTTAGAGAAATAGATGCCATTGGCGGATATAGCGGTATTGTGAGCGATAAAAGCACCATACAATTCAGAATGCTTAACCTAAGCAAAGGTCCCGCTATGTGGAGCCCAAGAAGTCAGAATGACCGGCTTCTCTTTGGTAAGTACTGGAGGGATATGCTAGAGGCTACTTCGAATCTTGACTTCTGGCAAGACACGGTTCAGGATATATTAACCGAAAAGGGGGCCGTAACAGGTGTAGTAACCGGACTTGGTATTGAAATTAAAACCAAGGCTGTAATTCTCACTTCAGGAACATTTATGAATGGTATCATTCATATCGGCCGTAAAAATTTTGGTGGCGGGCGGATCGGTGAAAAAGCATCAACCGGAATTACAGAGAAACTGAACAACCTTGGTTTTCAAAGTGGGCGTATGAAAACAGGAACTCCTCCCCGAGTTGATGGAAGAAGTCTTGACTATTCAAAAATGGAGGTACAGTATGGCGATTCAAAACCGGGTAAATTTTCTTATTTAAAATCCATTGCACCAATCCAGGATCAAAAATGCTGCTGGATTACTTATACCAACCAAAACGTACACGAAATTCTCAAAACAGGTTTTGATGATAGTCCGATGTATGCGGGTCGTATTCAAGGACTTGGACCCCGTTATTGCCCAAGTATTGAAGATAAGATCAATCGTTTTGCTGAAAGAGAACGACATCAGATATTTGTTGAACCCGAAGGCTGGGATACTGTTGAAATTTACGTAAACGGTTTTTCTACCTCCTTACCAGAAGAAATACAAATCAAAGCCCTCCGGGAAATACCGGGATTTGAAAACGTTAAAATGTTCCGTCCGGGTTATGCCATTGAATATGACTACTTCCCTCCTACTCAGTTACAACCAACCCTGGAAACTAAACTTATCAATGGGTTATATTTCGCCGGACAAATAAACGGAACTACCGGATATGAAGAGGCGGCTTGCCAGGGATTAATGGCAGGAATCAATGCACACTTAAAAATAAAGGAAAAAGACCCATATATCCTTAGCCGCGATAAAGCGTACATAGGTGTTTTGATCGATGATCTGATAAACAAAGGAACCGAAGAACCGTACCGTATGTTTACCTCCCGAGCTGAATTCAGAATACTTCTCAGGCAAGATAATGCCGATATACGACTGACAGAAGAAAGCTATAAAATGGGGTTGGCTTCTGCAGAGCGTATGGATCTGGTTGAGAAAAAACAAATGGAGACAAACGAGATCATTAAATACTTTCAGGTTACATCCATTTCCGAGAATGATGCCAACATAATTCTGCAAGAAGCACAAACAGCTCCCGTTCAACAAAAAGTAAAACTAAACACACTCATCACCCGACCGCAGATAAACATTTCGCATTTTATTGATCACCATTCTCAGAGCCGGGAAGTGCTGAGCACTTACGACAGCGAATCCATTCTGCAGGCAGAGATTTTAATGAAGTACGAGAGTTATATTGAAAAGGAAAAAGAACTGGCCGAACGAATGCAACGCCTGGAACACATTCCATTAAGCACAAGCTTTGATTATAAACAACTCACAGCTCTTTCATCTGAAGCCAGAGAAAAACTCAATAAAATAAAACCGGCGACACTTGGACAGGCTTCACGTATTTCAGGTATTAACCCTTCAGATATTTCGGTTCTGATGGTTTCATTAGGAAGATAACATTGTATTTTTGCGGCAATGGAAGAATTGACAAAATGCCCGATCTGTGGATCAGAAAACAGATCCCTTTTCATTTCATGCGCAGACCACAGCATAAGCAAGGAAACCTTTCAACTTGAAAAATGTAAAGACTGTGAATTTGTATTTACAAACCCACGGCCTTCCGCTCAAAACATTGGTCCATACTACGACTCGGGAGCGTATATATCTCATCATGCGCAAAGTTCCGGAATCATTCCTACGATATACAGGGCAATCAGAAACCGTCAATTCGTTTACAAAGAAAAGATCCTTAGATCCTTTTTATCAAAAGCGGAATCCATTCTAGATATTGGCAGCGGCACCGGTGATTTTCTTTCCTACATGAAACAAAGAGGAGCAGAGGTACTCGGTGTTGAACCGGATGCAGACGCACGCAATTTAGCCAACTCAAAAGGCATTAACGTTATTGAACCTGAACAACTGGCATCACTCAATAAAAAATTCAGGATCATCACCATGTGGCATGTACTTGAGCATGTTCACCTGCTTAAAGAACGAATGGAACAATTTGAAACACTGCTTGAAGAAGGGGGAATCATAATTATAGCAGTTCCAAATTTAAAATCGTTCGACGCCGCATACTACGGACCGTACTGGGCTGCCTATGATGTTCCACGCCATTTATACCACTTCTCTCATAAGAACATGAATCAGTTATTCTCAAACTACGGTTTCAAAGAAGTAGGCTGTTTTCCTATGTATTATGATGCATATTATGTAAGTATGAAAAGTGAAGAATATAAAAACAGCAAATTATCATCCTTTATTAAAGGACCACTTATTGGTTTGGTTTCCAATTTATCGGCAAGAAAAACACACGAATATTCAAGTCAGATTTATGTATTCACTAAATAAATACTTACTCACCATACTTGCCCTGCTCTTCCTGTTTTCGTGCGCCAATATTGTAACACCTCAGGGCGGACCCAAAGACACAACTCCACCCACTATTACAAACACTGAGCCTGCTGATAGTTCCCTGAATTTTTCTTCCAAAAAATTAGTAGTACACTTCAATGAAAATATTCTATTACCCAATGGAGCCCAGGGATTTACAATTTCTCCATTACTTAAAACACCTTTACTGGCAGAGACCTCCGGTAAACAATTAACAATTACATTTAAAGACTTAAAACCCAACACCACCTACATAGTTAAAGGTGAAAATGCTATCACCGATAACACAGAGTTTAATAAATACCCTTTGTTTGAATATGTATTCAGTACCGGAAATCATCTTGATACCGGTATGGTAACAGGCTACGTTTATCAATCGGATAACAACAAACCTGCCCCAGCTATTATTGTAGGTATACAACCTATAAAAAACATACAGAACTATAATACATTACAAACGCTACAACCAGAGTATTATACTAAAACAGATACAAAAGGATATTATAAAATAAATGGCGTGGCTGCTGATACTTATTACCTGTATTGTTTTAACGATGAGAACAAAAACATGCTGTATGAAAATGGCGAATCCATAGGTTTCTCAAGATTGCACGTAATCACAGGTGATACACTTTTAAAAAATTTACATATTTACAATACGAAGAAAACCATACAAAATGGCATAATAAGCCAAACCGTGATCCAGAATGGATACTACCATATTGAATTTGAACCCAACAATTCAATCACATCCATTTATCAAACAGACGCATCAAACGATAAGAGATCAAGCTTGTATTATTGCCTTGGCGATTCATGCAGCGCAAACAATACTTTTGACATTTTTACATCTACCCAACTAAAAGATTCTGCACACTTCGTGGCTTCAAGTCCTAAAGGCAATATTCCTTTTGCATTTCCTGTTTCAAAGATTCCATCGAAAGTTACTGTTACAAAAGCCAGTACAACATCAAAACGTGAAACATTAATTCATTTCAACCGCCCGATCGATACAGAAGCATCAGCAACGCAAAAGATCATAATCACGCAGTACAAAAAAACTGTAAAAAGCAATATATCATTTTTTAAATCCATTTACTCTTCTTGTTGAATTGACAAGAACACGGATATTACACATTAAAAATTCCATCCCAAAGCATACACGATATTTTTGGTAATTACCTCGATTCAGGCATGTA
This sequence comes from Bacteroidia bacterium, assembly GCA_044228315.1. Classification (GTDB taxonomy): domain Bacteria; phylum Bacteroidota; class Bacteroidia; order UKL13-3; family UKL13-3; genus CAINMV01. The sequence goes on from JBGAVF010000003.1 coordinate 21,498, forward strand.
TCCCATTCAGGTCTTTTCAGAAAGCCAGCTTTCATCCATTATTTTTAAACCGCATACACACGAATCAAATAACATCCTTCAGGTTACCGGATCGGGATACTGCCAGAAATATCTACTTACGGACAGCAATCAAGTCAGTTTAAATAATCTTATTCCCGGTAAATACATCATTACTGTATTTACTGATTCAAATCAAAATTCTTTTCGTGATGATGGAGATCTCTTGCTTCAAATATTTCCTGAAAAAGTAGTGTATTTTAAAGAACTGGATATAAAACCATCCATTGAATACGAAGAAGAATTGTATTTGTACGAGTAACAACAGGTGTCAATACGTTGATAAGTGTGTGTATTAACGGTGTATAGAATGGTGCATAACAAAATGCTTTTCCGGAATGTCAATAACCCCCGGTTTATCCATAAAATATCAGCATACTAATACACAAAATACCATACAAAAATATTCACAAAACAAGCTTATCAACACCCCTTTTAAAATTGTTAGAATCAAGTACAATTCAATACAGTATTGATTTATACATCTTATATCTTTGTGTATAAACGAAAAATAAAACTGAATAAAATTATATGAGGTCCTATTTCAAAAAGAAATACACCATATCAACACACTAAATAAAAATAAATAAAATTTTTAAAATCTATTATTATTTAATACAGTGTGTAAATAGAAAAAAGCAAAATGGTATTTTTGAAGAAAAAAAATCGGCGCCTTCGGCGCAATGTGTAATTATGTCGCTACGGGAAAGACTCGAAAAAATTCATCAGGACTCACAAGATTTCGTGGTTCGCACAAAAGACGATCTTGAAAAATACCGCTTGAAATTTTTGGTAAAGAAAAGTGAGTTAACAGAATTATTCGGAGTAATGAAAGATCTTGCGGCCGAAGACCGCAAGGAAGCCGGGCGCTTGCTGAACGAAACAAAGAAGGCAATAGAGGGTCGGTTCGAAGCTTACCAGGAAGCCCTGATCCACAAAGAAGAGGAGGCAGGTAGCGGCATTGATCTTACCCTGCCGGCGCCTGAAAGACTTAAAGGAAGCCGGCACCCTGTATCGATCATAACGAACCGGATTATAGAGATATTCTCAAGAATAGGATTCAGTATAGCGGAAGGTCCGGAAATAGAGGATGACTGGCACAATTTCTCGGCTTTGAATTTCGCAGAAAACCATCCTGCCCGCGATATGCAGGATACGTTTTTTGTGGATATGGAAAACCATATATCCCTTCGAACACATACAAGCAGCGTACAGGTGCGTATAATGGAAACCCAGAAGCCGCCCATTCGCATTTTATCGCCCGGTCGCGTATATCGCAATGAAGCCATTAGTGCCCGCGCCAATTGTTTCTTTCACCAGGTTGAGGGCCTGTATATAGATGAGAACGTAAGCTTTGCCGACCTTAAGCAAACACTTTACTATTTTGTGAAGGAGATGTACGGAGAAGATATTGAAGTACGTTTCAGACCCAGTTATTTCCCGTTTACCGAACCATCAGCCGAAATGGACATTACCTGCACGCTATGCAAGGGAAAGGGCTGTAATGTGTGCAAATACACCGGATGGCTTGAAATTCTCGGGTGTGGTATGGTGCACCCCAACGTGTTGCGTAACTGCGGAATTGATCCTGAAAAATACACAGGTTTCGCTTTCGGAATGGGCATTGAACGACAGGCCATGTTGCTGAACAATGTGAACGATCTCCGGATATTTTTCGAGAATGATGTGAGGTTCCTGAGGCAGTTTTAGGAAACCAACTCCCGATAAACGTTTACGTACGTTTCGCTTTTCTTACCTATAATACAAAAACGCACATGTTTACTTTTTTAAAATACCGTATGCGGTGGTGTTTATTTGCCTGCATTGCATTTTTTTTAATTCAGTGTACCTCACTGAAACAAACAAAAACCAGCCTAAGTAGTGGGCGTATACAATGGGAACGGATAGATACAATAATCGATGAACGCCCACTCGATGCACTGGCTGAAATAAGAATAATTGAGAATAGGGCACATTCAGAAAAAGATACTGCAGCCCTTATTCGGTGTGTTATGTACCGGTATGAGGCAAACCGTATTTTTATGGAAGAAGATTCAGCGTTCGAGCAGGTAATGAAAGAGGTGGGTTCGGCAATGAATACTTTTTCGGCCCCGGCAAAGCAGGTATTAGCAACGTACTATGCCACAATTTTGCTCGATTATCTCGGTGAACACCGATATACCATACAGTATAGAACCGCTGTTGATGATAACAAAAATCCCGATTTCAGGATGTGGGATGTAAGCCGGTTTCAAACAGAAGTCAGGAAATACATATCTATATCACTTACCGAACCGGAAATTCTTAAAAATGCCCGGGCGGAGCGATGGACGGATGTGCTCGACACCTGTGAAGAGCAGAGAAAATACCGGCCTACACTTTATGATGTACTGAATCACCAGGCGATTTTAATGCATTACCGGCTTCCGACCAATCAGGCAAAGAGCCCCTTTCGGCTGAAGGACTATCGTGCCTTCGAACCCATTGAAACGTTTATAGAGGCGAACTTTATCGGCGAAGACACCACCGATGCTGATTATTGTACGCTACGAATCTATCAGAACCTGTGCCGGTTTCACCGGTTCGACAATGATAAAAACGCCTTGCTCGATCTGGAAAGGTTACGGTTTGCTTTTGCCGATAAAATCACCATTGCCGAAAAAAGCCGGGAATATTATACGAATAAACTGCGCATACTTAAAGAACAGTACAGGGGGTATGAAGGCAGTACTCGGGTTACGTATACACTGGCCCAGATCCTGCACAATAACGGAGCGGACGAAGAAGCGGTAATGCTTTGCAAAGATGCCGAATCGCAGTTCCCCGAGAGCATCGGTGCGCTGGATTGTAAATACCTGAGAAGTGAAATTGAACGAAAGGAACTGCAACTCACCTGTGCACTGAATATTACTTCGGGTAAACCCTTTCCGGTGTTACTGAATTATCGAAACACCGACACCGTGTTTGTGAAAATAATTCAGGTGGAACCGGAAACCTGCGCTTCTTTTCGTTACAACGGGGAACAGGCAAAAAAATTTCTTCTCACACAAAAGGTATTTTTAAAAAAAGAATTTGTAACCGTTAAAAGAAAGCCATACGTGATGCAATCGGTGGAGCTCATCTGCGACCCGCTGCCGGAAGGATATTATGCTATGCTGATCTCCCATCAAGCCGATTTTACAACGGCCAGTGTTCTGAAAGCCGGCTTTTTCAACAGCACCCTTTTGGGTCTTATTCAAACCGGTGAGCAGGAATTCCGGGCCCTCGACAACGAGACAGGAAAGAATAAAGGCGGGGTACATTATGTTGTGAAACGAAGAAGTTATGATTATGTTGAAAACCAATACCGGAATGTTGTTTTGAAACAGGGAACAACAACCGGAGACGGAATCATTACACTTAATGAACCACCGGGCGGTTATTCGGAAGTGAGCATTGAACTCTCGGAGGGATTAAGCCACCTTGAAACTACGATTAAACTAAACGGATATGACCCCGAATCGGAAGGCACAATGGGTGGTATCACCTATTTCTTTACCGACCGGGCCATTTACCGGCCGGGACAAACCGTTTATTACAAGGGGATCGTGTTGGACAATCGCGGAAAAAACCAACGAACACTGAGGAAGAACTATAAAACCAGCGTGGTGCTGTATGATGTGAACGGACAAGAACAGGGCCGTCAGGAGGTAACCACCAATGAATTCGGTAGTTATTCAGGAAGCTTTGTATTGCCAACCGGAGTGCTTACGGGTCAGATGTATATTACAGATTCAGGAACCAATCAATCTGTTTACTTCAGTGTGGAAGAATATAAGCGACCCAAGTTTGAGGTGAGCATGAACAAGTTTCAGAAAGCCGTCCAATTGAATGATTCGGTTCAGGTAAGCGGAAAGGCCACGGCATTTGCCGGAAATCCGGTTGACGGGGCAACGGTAAAATATACCGTGAAACGCGAGTTCATGAACTACTGGAACCGTTATAGTACCGATACCAAAGTGCTGGCCACCGGTGAAACGACTACCGATGTAAAGGGTGGTTTTTCGGTTACATTCAAAGCTTCGGGCATTGAGAGTAAAGAATTCAATTCCAACGACCTGTTTCGTTTCACCATTACGGCAGATGTCACCGATGTGAACGGGGAAGCCCACAGCACCCAAACAGTCTTGTGGATAGGTGAGAAAAAAATCGTCACCGGCATGCAAATGCTGGAAGTGTATTCAAACGAAAATCCGGTAACCCTTATTCCGGAAATAAAAAACCTGCAGGGGGAAGACATTGGTAAAAAAGTAAGCATAACAATTCACAAAATCACCAACAGTCAGACGATCCTAAAGCCCCGTCTTTGGGAGGCTCCGGATACCTTTCTGTATACAAAAGAGAACTGGCATGCGTTGCTTCCCAACAATTGCTGGATGAATGAAGCCGACGAAAAAAGCCGGGAAGCAGGGGAGGAGGTGTACCATAAAAACCTTCTGGAAAAAGAGAACGGTACCGTTGAAATACAGGCCTCGGGATGGGCCCCGGGACGATATCGCGCTACCCTGGAGCTTGTGGATGACGACGGGATCACCTACACATCGAATAAAGAATTTACGCTGATAGCGCCTTCCATTAAACAGATGCCGTATGCTGCGCCTGTATTTGCCACGCTTTATGGAAAAGGAAATAAAAACGCCGTTTTTGAACCCGGTGAACCCGTCAACATTGTTTTGGGAAGCAGTTATACCGATGCCATTCTCCGTTATCGTATCGTTGGCGCATCGGGTATTATTGAAACCCGGGAAATGCCGGTGAGTAATGAATTAAAAACCATACCGCTCACCGTGCTCGAAAAGCACCGGGGAGGGCTTATGGTAGAATACATATTGTATTATGATCACCAGTCCTACAATGGTAACTTACGTATTGCGGTACCTTTCACCAACAAGGACCTTCAAGTGGAAATGCAGCACTGGAACAATAAAATGGAGCCGGGCAGCAAGGAACAATGGACGATAAAAATATCAGGAAGCAAAAAGGAAAAAGTAGCCGCCGAGTTACTTGCT
>JBGAVF010000300.1:0-3347 GCA_044228315.1 Bacteroidia bacterium
CATTCATCCCTGCTATATCGGCGAAGGGGTAAGCATCATCAACTCTGTAATTGGCCCCTACACGTCCATCGGCGATAACTCCATCATCGACCATTCCATCATCAGCAACAGTATCATTCAGAATCATTCCCGCATTACCAACAGCAACATTACCAATACCATGATCGGGAATTATGTGGAATTCGAAGGGGATGTGAGGGAACTGAACATTGGAGACTATTCTACCTTAAATTAACCGGTTGTTTCCACGTAGGAAATACAACGAACCATGAAAAACATACCTGTAACTCCCAAACGATACCTTGTAACTTCGGCCCTCCCGTATGCCAACGGCCCCAAGCATATCGGGCACCTGGCCGGTGCGTACCTGCCTGCCGATATATACACCCGCTACCTGAGAGCATTGGGAAAAGATGTGGTATTTGTGTGTGGCAGTGATGAACACGGCGCTGCCATCACCATTCAGGCGATGAAAGAAAAAACAACACCGCGTGAAATCGTCGATAAATACCACGCTTTGCTCGAAACCTGCTTTGAAAAATTCAATATAGGCTTCGATGTGTACCACCGCACCTCCGACCCCTTGCACCATGAAACGGCATCAGCGTTTTTTACAGAACTGAATAACAAAGGCATCTTTCAGATCGATAGCTCTGAACAGTTCTATGACGCGGAAGCCGGGGTGTTCCTGGCTGACCGGTATATTAAAGGCACCTGCCCCAATTGCCGGTATGAAAATGCCTACGGCGACCAGTGTGAACATTGTGGCAAATCACTTTCCCCGAATGAACTGATCAATCCGGTTTCGACCCTGAGTGGAGAGAAGCCTGTACTGCGTACAACCAAACACTGGAGTATTCCGCTGGGCAAATACGAACCGTTTTTACGATCGTGGCTTATTGAAGGGAAAAAAGAAATTTTCAGGAATACTGTATACGGGCAGTGTAAAAGGTTAAAGTACCGCTGCCTGAGGCCGAAGGGAAAGTGCTGTATGTGTGGTTCGATGCGCCGATCGGGTATATAAGCGCCACGAAGGCATGGGCCGCTAAAACCGGTCACGACTGGAAAAAATACTGGTGTGATGAAGAAACACAACTGGTACATTTTATCGGCAAAGACAATATTGTGTTTCATTGTATTATTTTCCCGGTAATGCTGAAAGCACATGGCAATTTCATTCTTCCTACCAATGTACCGGCCAATGAGTTTCTGAATCTGGAAGGCGATAAAATGAGTACCAGCCGTGGATGGAGCATTGAGATGCACGAGTTTCTGGCCGCCTTTCCCGATAAAACCGATGAACTCCGTTACTACCTTACGGCCATTGCCCCTGAAACCAAGGATGCCGATTTTACCTGGAAGGGATTTCAAACCGCAAACAAATCAGAACTGGTGGATATTCTTGGAAATTATATTAACCGTATTGTAACGTTGACTCATAAGTTCTACGATGGTTCTGTTCCAATGCCCGATGCTTTTCAGGCGACTGAAGAGACCCTGAAAGGAACCATTCGAGAGCAGGTAGAAACGGTGCATAAACTGCTTGAGAATTATCGCTTCCGCGATGCACAGTTTGAAATGATGAACCTGGCCCGGGCAGGAAATAAATACCTGGCCGATCTGGAGCCCTGGAAGCTGAACAAGACCGATGCCGTGCGAACTCGTACCATTATGTTCTGCGGATTACAACTGGGAGCTCATCTGGCGCACCTCATGCAGTATTTCATGCCGGGCAAAGCAGCCGAGCTTTTTGAGATGCTGAAATTGCAACCCACCATACCGCATGCCGAAACGTTTGAATACCTGTCGGCCGGTCATACACTGGGTGAAGCCACCTTGTTATTCAGACCCATTGAAGATGAAAAGATAGAAGCGCAGATAACACTGTTGCAACAGCGTATAAAACCGGTTACATCACCGGCTGTTAGTTATAAACCTATGAAACAGGAAATCAACATCGACGACTTTGGTCGTACCGACCTTCGCACAGGGACCATTACCTCGGCCGAGAAAGTAGAGAAAACCGACAAACTGCTTAAACTTACAATTGACCTCGGATTTGAGACCCGAACTGTGCTTTCGGGCATTGCCATGCATTACAAGCCGGAAGAAATTATCGGGCAACAGGTGGTGGTGGTGGCCAATCTGGCTCCCAAAACCATGCGTGGCATTGAAAGCCACGGTATGATCCTGATGGCAGAGAATGCCGAAGGAAAGCTGGTGTTTGTGCAGCCTTCTGAAACGTTTCAGAACGGTGCCATGGTGAAATAACCGGAAGCTTTTTAAAAGATATAGCGTACCTCTACCCCGCCTGTGTGGATCACCGGCTTGTGTTGAGCTGCACGTATATTATAATTTATACTCACCTGCATACCGGACGAAACCTGCTGCATGAAAGATATGTTCCCGAGTACATTTTTACCATTGGTAAGTCCCTGCATCATTTCATATCCAACGGTGGAGTTTATATCACCTTTGTAATGAATCTGTATTAGGCTTGCCCGGGCATCCAGAAAACTTTTCGAGGAAAGATACCAATGCAGGTCCATACCGGCTTCTGCATTTTGGGTGCCTACGGTATCGGAAACAATATCGGTGGCGGTGTAATATTTGCTTCGCAGGGTAAGCCGGAAATTCTGCCTGAGTTCAATACTGAGCCTGGGCTCCATGCTGTAAAAGCGGAAGCGGTAATTGCGTGCACTGAAGAACTGCGAGGTGAGCGCTTTTTCACCGGTTAACAGAAACAACTGGATCATGCCTATACGGCTGTGCGTATACCGCAGAATCACTTCGTGTTCATACCGGTTGCGCATATCAATTCCATAAGTAAGCAGGCTCGAACCGGTATTTCTGCGGTAATTGTAACGTCCGTCGAAGGGGTTAAAACTGCGGTTAAAAATGAGGTTGTTCTCAAAATAAAAGTTTGTATTAAGTATAGTAGTATCGTTAACCGAAGGTATCCATCGATCTGCAACAAGCCGGGTGCCTGCAAGTTGTTTCAGCTCATTCTTCAGGGTTATGCGTTCTTCCCATCGCGACAGGAATCCTTTCACGCCTGCTTTTTTATTCCAAATACGGTACGGTTGTAATACCAAACTTTCATAGATGTTCAACGCATTGGTTTTACTGAAATTCTGCGTGGGGGTAAGTACACGAACAAATTTCGCTTCATCGGCATTATAGGCCTGTTCAAACTCATTCAGCTCTTTTATGCCATTGCCGTTATAATCGCGCCAGGCATATACACCACGTCCGGCCGGCACTTCTACAAAAGTGAAGATCCGCTGCTGTTCACGTCCGCTCGATGCATTGCACTGAAAGGTATGTTGCAGTGCAAGATTAAAACG
>JBGAVF010000301.1:0-3328 GCA_044228315.1 Bacteroidia bacterium
TACCCGGACAAAATTTCGTGGCCGATAAACAGATTCGTTCGGTTCAGAAATCTTCGGGAACTTCCAATGTGACCTGGTATCAGTTGAAGATCCCGATTCAGCAATACGAAAAGAAATGCGGGAATATCCTCGACTTTAAATCCATCCGTTTCATTCGTGTGATCCTGAAAGGATTTGAAGACAGTGTGATCCTGCGTATGGGCGAGTTTCAGCTGGTTCGCAGCGAATGGCGCAAATGCACCCAGTCGCTCCGCGATCCTATACAGTCCATGCCATCGAGCAGTGCCACCACTACCCGCTTCGACGTGTCGACCGTTAATATTGAAGAGAATGGCAAACGTCAGCCGATAAACTACAAGATCCCTCCGGGTATCAACCGTCAGGTAGACCCAAGCAATCCGCAATTTGTACAGCAAAACGAGCAGTCGTTATCGATGATCGTGTGCAACCTGGATGATGATGATGCAAGGGGTGCCTTCCGCAATACACAATACGACTTCCGTAATTACAAGCATCTGCGTATGTTCCTGCATGCTGAAGAGTTTCAGGGACAGGGTTTGAACGACGGGGATCTGTGGGGTTTTATCCGTATCGGTACTGACTATACAAACAACTACTACGAATACAGCTTCCCGCTGAAGGTAACCCGTGCCGGACAAAACACAGCCGAACAGATATGGCCGGAAGAAAATCATATGGACCTGGTGGTGGCCTACTTAGCTGCCCTGAAACAGGAGCGCGACCTGAACGGTTCATCCCTTACCCAACCATTCTTTTCAACCATACATCCGGGATATAAAATTGTTGGTACTCCCGATATAAGCATCATTAAAATCATTTGTATCGGAATCCGGAATCCGAAGAATGATGGCATCAAACATTGCGGGGAAGTGTGGTTCAATGAGCTGCGCCTCGAAGAGTTCAATAACCAGGGCGGATGGGCGGCAGAGGCCCGTGCAGATGTAAAACTGGCCGACTTCGGAAATGTGCGCCTTACCTCGCATATTCATACTTTCGGGTACGGGGCCCTCGATAAAAAACTCAATGAACGAAGCCGTGATGATGTACGGGGGTATGCATTCGTTTCAAATTTTGAACTGGGTAAGTTCTTCCCTCAGAAAGCAGGGGTGAGCATACCGCTGGCCCTCTCATACAGCGAGGATGTGATACAGCCGCATTATAATCCGCTGAACCAGGATGTGCCCCTGAAAGATGCACTGGAAACGGCACGAAAGATAAGTCCGGCCCTTGAAAAGCAGATCGCTGATGCCGCCAATGACTATACGGGCCGGTATGGGTTGAACCTCATCAATATGCGAAAGACCTATACGGGTAAGAAGAAACCGTTGCCATGGAGCATCAGTAATTTCAGCTTCTCGTATCAGTACAACCGTATTTACAAACACAATTCCACCACAGCCCGTATCGACAATAAGAACTGGAGGGGAATGGTAACGTATAACTACGCGTTTCCCAATATGACCATTCAGCCGTTCAAGAAGCTAAGTACCTCGAAATGGCTGAAGTTGATCACCGATTTTAACCTGAACCTGCTGCCGGGTAGTTTCAACTTCCGTTTCGAAACTGACCGCAAGTACAACGTACTTCAGCTGCGTAACAACGACTTCAAGAATAATAACAATGCCATTGTGGAGATACTGCCCACATTCGACAAGGATTTTACCATGACCCGTGTGTACGATTTGCAATGGCCGCTTACCCGCTCGCTCAAACTCACCTACAGCGCCAACAATATGTCGCGTGTGGCCGAACCGTATGGCTCTATTGAGAACCAGAATCAGCGTGATACCATACAGCAAAACTTCTTCCGTGGCGGCGACCCTCGAAAATTCAATCAGAATATTGCTGTGAATTACCAGATCCCTTTCAGTAAACTACCGCTTACCGACTGGATCACTTCCAATGTAAACTATACGGTTTCATACGACTGGACCGGAGCTGCCATTGCCCTGATGCGCGATACCCTGGGGAATACCATTCAGAATGCCAAGAACCTGCAGTTGCAGTCACAACTCAACTTTGCGCAGTTGTATAACAAGTGGAAGTTTCTGAAAAAGATAAATGAGCCATCCGCCTCTTCATCACGGGCCTCGGCACCTGAAGAAGCTACCAAAGGTAAGCCGTCTAAAACCAAAGGAAAATCGGAAAAGAAAGAAGAAGAAGTGGCCCCAACCTATCCGGTGGCGTTGAAGATGCTGGTGCATATCATCACCGGTGTGAAAAATGCCAGCTTCAATTATACCATCAACCAGGGAAGTTCGGTTCCGGGTTTCCTGCCTAGTCCGAAATATCTGGGTGAGAATTTCCAGCGAAATGCCCCTGGTTGGAACTTCATTTCAGGAAACCAGATCGATACCAATTACCTGTACGAGTCGGCTAAGAAAAACCTGCTGAGTCCGAAGGTGGAAATGAATAACCCGTACAGCATCTTATATACGCAGAAGATCGACGGACGTGTTACCGCCGAGCCATTGCCCGATTTCCGTATCGACCTTTCTTTCAACCGTCAGTACACCAGCAATCAGGGGGGTATCTTCCGTTTCGATACGGTTTCGCAGTTCAATGATTTCCGGGTGCTGAATCCGATCAACGGAGGATCGTTCAGTACTTCCTTCATGATGCTGAAAACAGCCTTTGTAAAAGATGTGGTAGTAAAAGACGAGTTCTCTTCACCTACCTTCAAGCAGTTCGAAAACAACCGGTACACCATTGCCCAGCGTCTGCAAACCGAAGACGGACGGGTACGTGGGGTGGATACCGTAACACATTATCCCCGGGGATTCAGTAACCAGTCACAGGACGTGGTATTACTGGCATTCCTCTCGGCATATACCGGAAAAAATGCCACCACCTTTGCCCTCGATCGCTTCCCGAAACTACCGGCTCCAAACTGGCGTGTGAACTATAACGGCTTATCGAAAATAAAAGCGGTACAGGAATACTTCACCTCCATCAATATCTCCCACAGCTATACCTGTACCTATACAACCCAATTTGCTTCCAGTGTACTCACCGGAATTGATTCCACCCACGATTTTATTCCGGACATGATCATTCGGGGTATTACACTGAACGAACGATTGAGTCCGCTCGCCGGTGTGGATGTTACCCTGAAAAACAGCATGACCTTCGGTGCCCGTTACAACCAGGAGCGAACATTGAATATGCTCATCGCCTCCAAACAGCTTTCGGAAAGCCGCAGCAGCGACTTCACATTCAGCTTCGGTTACCGTACCAATCAGGTGTATCTGCCGTTCCGTATCAACGGGAAAAAGGCCTATCTTGAAAATGACGTGAACATGCGTCT
>JBGAVF010000302.1:0-3316 GCA_044228315.1 Bacteroidia bacterium
GTACGTCGCTCACCATCCGGTATTGAAAGGCCTTGGTAAGGATCTTCTCGGTTTCGGTGATCGCATCGGGCAAACTGATATTAAGGATGGGTTTGTTGTACGCATCGTATACATTCCAGTACTGGGTGGTTTGTATCGAGCGCTGGCCAAGGTCGAGTTCTAGGTAATGACCCGGCTTGAGTTTGTGGGTATGGCGGAAGATGCAATGCGGTGTAGGGATGTACGCATATTGCATAAAGGCAGCCGCGGCATTGGTATCGATATCTTTTTCAAAACCCGGGTGCTGCATCAGCGCTTTCAACTCGGAACCAAAAAGAAAAAGGCCGTTCTTCCAGTAGTAGAAAAAAGGCTTGACACCGGCCCGGTCGCGGCAGGCAAAAAGTTTCCGATTCTTTTCATCGTAGATCACAAAGGCATACATGCCGATGAAGCGTTGCAGTGCCTGAGCGCCCCACTGGGCGTATGCATGCAGGATCACCTCGGTATCGCTGTGGCTCTCGAATTGATGCCCCAGTTGCTCGAGTTCTTTTTTGATCTCGGCATAATTATATACTTCACCGTTGAAGCTGATGTGCAGGTGTCCGAATGATTTGGGTTGACGGCCGCCTTCGGAGAGATCGATGATGCTCAGCCGCAGGTGCCCAAGCCCGATCTTGGCTTCGGCCGGCTCGTAAAGGGCATAACCCTCTCCATCAGGACCCCGGTGGGCCATGATCCGGTTCATTTTTTCGAGTATTTCCCGACCTGTCTTTTTATTGAAATCGGTAAATCCGGAGATACCGCACATAACTGGTATTTGTTTAGCGAATCAAAGTTACAGCTACTACCGCATATTAACGTATACCAACGTGTAATCTATTTAAAATAAAACGATTAATTTCACGCTTTGGCTGGCCTGTCTGGCTATTGCATGAGTAAACCTGACCACGATAAAGGCACTTTTGTTATCTCCCTTGACTTCGAACTGCATTGGGGTGTATGGGATGTGTTAACAAAAGAAAAGTATGGTCCCCATATTGTAGGTGTGAAAAAAGTGATCCCTGCGCTATTATCCCTTTTTGAACAATATGATTTCAAGGTTACTTTCTCCACGGTAGGCTTTTTGTTTGCCAGGAACAGGGATGAGCTGTTATCCTTTATACCTGAAATAAGGCCAGGCTATCTCGATGAACGATATGATGTGTATGCCAGAGAACTGCCGTCGATCGGCTGCGATGAAAATGATGACCCCTATCATTTCGGTTACAGCCTGTTTGAGATGATACAGGGAAGTCCCCATGAAATAGGCACCCATACTTTTTCGCACTACTATTGCCTGGAAGAAGGCCAGTCTGCTGTAGAGTTCGATGCGGATATCAAGGCAGCAAAAAAGATCGCTGCCCTGCGGGGCATCCGCCCTACCAGCATCGTATTTCCCCGTAATCAGTTGAACATGGCCTACCTTGATACACTCAGGAAAAATGACATTTTTGTCTACCGCGGAAATCCAACTTCCTGGATCTACAAGCCTCGGAAGTTTTCGGCAGAAATCCCGTTCATACGCCTTTGCCGCCTGCTCGATACCTACCTACCTATATCCGGGTACAACACCCATAAGATAGAAGCTGTGCGGGGCGAGCCGGTGAACATACCAGCGAGCCATTTCCTGAAACCGTACAATAATACTTTTCCTTTTTTTGAGAAACTGAAACTGCAGCGTATCAAAACTGAAATGACGAAAGCAGCACAGCGGGCAGAGTTATTTCACCTGTGGTGGCACCCGCATAACTTCGGGATGCATACAGACAAGAACATGGCCAACCTCCGCGAATTGCTGGATCACTTCCAGCAACTGAATAAACAATACGGATTCCGTAACCTTACCATGACAGAGACCGCCAATGATGCCCTGGCTGTAAAATAATTTCAGTAGCAGGTTCCATTAAACCGTATCCGAATCACAATAACTGATATACCAGTTGGATGAATCAAAAAAATCTACCCGGTCGATACCGGCGTCAAAGAGGCATGCGCCGAAGAAAAGCTGAATGGTCTTCAGCCGCTCGGGCATCTCAAAATAGAAGTTACTGCTCAATACAGGCCGGCTCGGTGAGGTCTTGAAATTCCAGGCTAATACAAGGTCGGCGCCGGTGCGCCGCATGGTGCGGGTGGCAAAGCGTAGTAGCTTTTTTCCTATGGCGGCCTCAGCCGGATCATAAATGAGTTCCATCAGGTAACCGATATTGCCTCCATGTTTCTGTTTGACAGCAAACACGACAAATCCCTTCAGTTTTCCGGATTCGTAATACCCGTAGATATGATACTTCTCTTCCGGCTTTTCTATAAAACGCCAGTTGAGATAGTCACTGTCTCGGCAGATGGCATATTTTATTTTTTCCAGGAACCTGGATACAAGCACATTTACCCCGGGATCATTGAACCCTTGCATGGCCCTGATCTTATCATGCCGCACCTCGGCCTGCCTCAATGGTCTTGCAGAATTGCTCTTCCTTTTCAGTACCTGCCGGATAAAATAGCCGGGGCGGAGCGGGCGGATAAGGAATGGTACGGTTCCATCGCCTATTTTTTCCCAGCCTAATTTTTTAAAGAACCCCGGCGCCGAACTGCTGTTGGGAAAGCCGTAGATAAAGGGAGTATGATCCGCTGCCAGCCGTTTGTTCACATCCGTAGCAAGTTTGGTGAAGAGTCCCTTGCCCCTGTAATTGATATCGGTAAGCGTATCAATCGACTGGGCGGCGATCCTTCTTTTTCCATCCACGGTAAAATCAACGAAGAAAGAAGAGTAAAGGCCGGCCACACGGTTATCGCCGTCAATGATCCAGGAAATAAAGGAGCGTTTCAGGTAATGGTTATGCTGCCATTGCAATTTGGAAAGCAGCATGGGCATCTCGTTCTTCTCAAAGGCGTCCTTATACTGTTCTAGGCTGGAAGTGGTGACCTCCATGGCTGTGATCGTCAGTTCACTGCTAATGATTTTCCTTGGTTTTATGAATTAAATCGATCAGGTGCTGTGCGTTTTTCTCGGTCGAAAATAATTCTTTGAAACGTTTCAGCCCATTTTCGGAGAGTTTTTTACGCAGGTCTACCTGTTGGATCAGTTGAAGAAGGCATTGCGTCCAATCATCTTTTTCCCTGATCACGATCCCCGCATCCCCGGCAAGTATGAAAGCATTGGCCTCTGTATAATCTCCCACGCAGGGAACGCCGAGGCTCATATACTGTATGAGTTTGAATCCGCACTTCCCTTCACTCCATACAAGTTTTTCAGATGGCATGATACCGATATGTGCGGATGCGATCTCGGCGAATTCATTTT
>JBGAVF010000303.1:0-3307 GCA_044228315.1 Bacteroidia bacterium
ATAGTACTTATTTAAAGAAATTGGTTACTTTACAAAAAAGCTCAGAATGTAATACACCAGTGCAGCCAGTGCTCCTGAAACCGGAATGGTAAGGATCCAGGCCCATAACAGGTTCACGGTAACACCCCAGCGTACCGCACTCAGTCGTTTGGTAGCTCCCACGCCAATGATGGCACCGGTAATGGTATGTGTGGTACTAACCGGAATTCCCATTTGTTCTGTGATGAAAAGGGTCAAAGCACCTGATGTTTCAGCACTTACACCTTCCAGTGGGGTTACCTTTGTGATACGGGTTCCCATGGTTTTTACAATTTTCCAGCCTCCGCTCATGGTACCCAAACCGATGGCTGTATAACACACCAGCGGCACCCAGGGCAACTCTTTCAGTGCAGCGCCTACATCACTGTATTTTGCACCGTCGTATGCCACAAAGGCAGCGCCAATAATACCCATTACTTTCTGTGCATCATTGCCCCCGTGGCCAATACTGAATGCCGCAGATGAGAGTAATTGCAGACGCTTGAACATATTGGCAATACGCGCAGCACTGGGTGATTTTATTTTTTCAGAGTAAATATATGCCAGAATAAAGATCAATACACCGATCATAATGGAATTCACGATCACTGAATTATCGGCTTTGCTGAGTTCTTTCGTAAGCTTTTTGGTGTCAACCGACGGGTCAACTTCTGCTTTGATCTTATCGGCCAAAGGAGCTGCCCCCAGGGCATTGAAGTCTTTCAAAAGTGGAGTGATCTGGTTTACATATGCAACGGCTGAGTCGAGTTTTGGTTGTTTGGATGCATTCTGTGCAACTTCTTTCTTCAACACATCAATTTTATAAAACTTGCTTACGTTTTCCTGTAATTTCTGATTCTCGAAATAGTTGAACATGAACCAGGTAATTACCGACATCAGCACAATGATCCCCACTTTTACCCAGGTGTTTCGCATAATGGTGACCAGCGTTATAAATATGGAAATGATCATACCTATGAGAGGCGCCAGGAAGATAAATAGTACGGTTTTCGTAATTTTTTCGATCTCTACGATGCTGCTGAATGCAGTGCTGTTGCCGTTATGGGTAAGGTATGCATGGGCAATGGCCGAACCGGCAAAGCCCCCGATAAGCGTATGGGAAGAGGAGGACGGAATGCCATACCACCAGGTTAACAAATTCCAGATGATGGCAGCGATTAACCCGGCAAGGATCACCGCTAATGTAATGTACTCTTTATGAACGGTTTTGCCAATGGTGTTGGCTACGGCATGGTCTTTAAAAATAAAGTAGGCCACAAAGTTGAAGAATGCTGCCCACAGAACCGCCTGAACCGGTGTAAGCACCTTGGTTGAAACAACGGTTGCAATGGAATTGGCTGCATCATGAAAACCATTGATGTAGTCGAATACCAGCGCTAGGCCTATCACAATAATTAATAATGTCATTGACGGGTTATTTTAATTTGAATTTTAATTGGGAAAGGGCAGAATGAATTCGAAATACCCAATATCCATTTATGCGTATTTTACCACTATCGATTCAATTACATTGGCAGCATCTTCACATTTATCGGTAGCTGTTTCCAGTGCACTCAGAACCTCTTTCTGCTTGATTACTTCCAGTGCATTGGTCTCAAATTCAAACAGGTTGGCAACGGCTGTGTCAAAAACGTAGTCGCCTTGATTCTCAATGCTGTTGATACGAACACAGGCATCGGTAATGGCACGGATGTTTTTCATGTTGCGAAGTTCCATCACGGCCTTTTGCAGTTCTTTCGTGCTCTGCATGGTAAGTTCGGCAAGTTTCTTTACATATTCACTGATGTTTTCAACCTTGTAATACAAAAGACGGTTGGTACTTCCATGAATATAATCGGCCACATCGTCAATAGCTGAGGCCAGATAATGGATGTCTTCACGGTCGAAGGGGGTAATAAAATTTTTGCTAAGCTCCAGAAATATCTGATGGGTTATTTCATCGCCCCGGTGTTCCAGGTTTTCAATTTCTTTTATTTTAGCGGCACGCTCCTCAGGATTGCCGGCATTTACTGCCTCCACAAGCTTTTCGCCCATGGCGGATAGGTTCACTACTGATTGTTCGAATAAGGGGAAAAATTTACGGTCGCGGGGTACAAAGTACTGGAAGATTGAATTTAAAGATGCCATATCGATGGGATTTATTTTGGTTCGAAATACGTTAAATGAATGTTACTTAAATGTTAAGTTTTGGACGTTACGGTATTAAAACCGGATCTGGATTCTGCAGATGATAAGGTCGTCGTTCAGGTCTTTTCCGAAAGCGGAAAGCTGGGTAGTTTCATTCACTACATGATCATAATACACCATAAACTTGGTTACATCATTAATAAAGTAATTGTATCCGAATCCAAGGGTATTGTATCTTACGTCGCCTTCGCCAAAGCCTTTGGCCGATGAAACTTCATGGCCTTTTACACGGGTGTTCGGGTCATATGTGTCGTATTTGAAAACCACCTGCGATCTGAGGCGGTTGATATCCTGAACAAAGTAAAAGTACAGGCCACTTACTGTTCGCTGGTAGTTGGCCTTATCGTTCAGTTTCGCCGGAGAAACCGTGCTGCTAATGCCTCCGGGCTGAATGCCGCTTATATATTCGGCTCTCAGGGTGGTTTCACCGATCCGCGTTTTGAAGGCGAACTGAAGATCCATACCGGCATACCGGCGTATATGGGAACGAATACCACCCGGCATGGTTGCTACAAACGACCTGCTATCGGAAGAATAGTCATACTGTTTCTGAACGGTATCGGTCACAAGCCCGTTGTAAAATGAGAACCCGCCGGATAGCTTCAGGCTGTCGTGACGGAAATTCTTATAAAGCTTCAAATGTGAGATAAGGTCTTTATGTGAATCAAAATCTTTTGTGCCCAATCCGGTGCCGTTAAAAAATCCGGCGTCGAGTCTGAAGAATTTACCCTTTTTAAGTTTGGCACCATCAAGGATCACAGCTGCTCCCAGGTCGCGTTCCTGAGGGAACAGGGTTTGCGTAAAGCGGCTGCGTTCGGGTGTTTCACGTAAACTTGACGAATAGCCGATCTCGTATCCGAAGGGCCGGTTGAAACATCCGAGTTGAATTCCCAGGGCTGTGAATTTGGGTAGCCAGGTTTTTACATAGAAATCGGTGATGTTGATACCATCCTGGGTGAAGTTGGGTTGTAATACAAACTCACTGTTCTTATAAGTATATGTGAATTTGATCCGTGAGCGACGCAGAATAAAACGGTTGTTGGAATAAGGCGCAAAATCGCCACCGGCAACGGTTTTCTCG
>JBGAVF010000304.1:0-3274 GCA_044228315.1 Bacteroidia bacterium
AACAAGAATGAGTTGATTTCGATTCGTCACATTCTCTCCCTGCCATAGAGCAGGTAAACCTCACCAACAAAAACTACTTTTGCACTTCTTTGTTATAATACTCTATGGATATTTACAGAACCATTGTGAGCAGCGCCATTTTTGTGGTCTTGATCGTTTTATTTGACCTGTACAGCTGGCAGGCTGTAAAAACGATCATCGATAACCCCCAGTATCTGCGTATGGCCCGGCGCATTCATTTCGGGGTGACCGTGGCGGTGGTTATCGGTTTACTGGCGTTCATGTTTCTTCCCCAGCTTTCGGAATTCCGTTCGGTAAAAACCTATTTCTATGCGCTGTGTGTAGGCATTTACCTCAGCAAACTTGTAGTGGTGTTTTTCCTGCTGGTGGATGATTTTATCCGGTTCTTTCGCTGGGTATTTCAGGAAATATTTTACCGCAACGCCCAGGCCGAAACGGTGGGTGGTCAGGATATCAGCCGCATCGCCTTTCTTTCTCAGGCCGGTTTGCTGGTAGGCGGTGTATTGCTGGCTATGCTCACCAAAGGACTCATCAAAGGGGCCTACGACTATCAGGTACATTTCAAAAAGCTGAAACTGGATAACCTCCCTGAGGCGTTCCGTGGTTTGCGTATCCTGCAGATCAGCGATATACACAGCGGCAGCTGGACCGATGAAGCAGCCGTGCAAAAAGGCATTGACATGATCAAGGAACAAAAAGCCGATGTGATCTTTTTCACCGGTGACCTGGTAAATAACACAGCCGATGAAGCCGATCCGTGGATCAATCATTTGTCGGAGATCAAAGCCCCCATGGGGGTTTACAGCATTCTGGGCAACCACGATTACGGGGACTATGTTTCCTGGAATTCACCCGAAGAAAAAATTCAGAACCTGGATAAACTGAAACAACACCATAAAGACCTGGGCTGGAAACTGATGCTGAATGAGCACACCTACCTGGAGAAAGACGGAGCACGTATCGGACTCATCGGTATCGAATCTTTTATCACACGACCCTTCCCATTGGGAAGCGGAAGTAACCACCGAACATAAAGATATACAACTCACCCTTTCCGGTCATACCCACGGCATGCAGTTTCGCGTGGAATGGAAAAACTTCCGCTGGAGTCCCAGCCAGTGGGCCTATACCCAATGGGCCGACTTGTATTCAGAAGGAATACAGCACCTGTATGTGAACCGTGGGTTCGGGTTTATCGGATATCCCGGACGCGTGGGTATTTTACCTGAAATCACCGTGATCGAACTGGCATAATGAGCAACGAAGTTTCAGCCGGAGAAGAAACCGGGGGGCATAAGCCTAAGGCGTCATCGTCTTCTTCCGCCTTGCAGGAGGGCCTGCATTATGTGGTGGAGAACGGGTTACTGGTGTTCACTGCTCACTACCTGAAAGAGCGCGGCTACTGCTGTAAAAACGGATGCCGGCACTGCCCCTACGGATACAGAAAATAAATCGACTTTCATACCGTTATTCCACTGTTTTTTAACAAACGGCCGGTTCGGTTGTTCCTGTTATTTTTTCTTTATTTTTACCGCCCTGATTAATTTCCTAACCACCTCATGAATCCAGTTCTTAAGAAATTCCTGCCTTACATTATTGCACTCATTTCCTTTGTTGCACTCGATGTAATGTATTTTAACGATATCGCTACCGGCAGCAAACAGATGCAGCAACATGATACCAAGATGTACATGGGCAGCAACAACGAAGCGGTGCAGTACAATAAATCCTCCAAGGAAACCATCTTCTTTACCGAGGCCATGTTCAGCGGTATGCCGATGTATCTCATCAACATACCTTACTACGGCAATATGGTAAAAACCGTGTTCGACCCGCTGGTGAATTTATTTCTGATGTTTCCGCTGAGTACGTTTTTCTCCCTCATGCTCGGATTCTATGTATTACTCCTCACGTTCAAAATCAATCCGTATGCGGCCATTGCCGGTGCCTTTGCTTTTGCCCTCAGCAGTAATAATTTAATTTTCCTGTCGGCCGGCCACTTTACCAAGGTGGTAGCCATCAGTCATATTCCGCTGGTGCTGGCCGGTATCAACCTGGTGCTGCGCGGCAATAAATGGTGGGGCGCCAGCATCACCGCTATCGGCATGGCCTTGCAAATGGGAGCCAATCACTTTCAGATCTCCTATTACATGTTCTTCATCATTGCCTTATGGATGGTGGCCGAAGCGGTTTATTTCATCATGCAAAAGAAATATTCTGACCTGCTCATCCGCGGTGCCATCATTAGTATTACACTGGCCCTGGGAGCTGCCACCAGCCTCAGCAGTGTGATGGTGAGTAAAGAATACGGTGAGTATTCCATCCGTGGTAAAAGTGAGCTTACTGTAAATAAAAAGACAGAAGATATTAAGTCGGACGGACTCGATGTGGACTATGCATTTGAGTACAGCTACAGCGGCATTGAACCCCTCACTATGCTGATCCCGAATATTTACGGAGGTGCCGAACAGGCCCCTTTCGACAAGAAGTCGGAGACCTATAAGCTGGCATCTAACACACAAAGCCCGAAAGAACTGACCCAGTATCTGCTGGGCTATTGGGGTAGCCTGCGCATCACCGCGGGGGCACCGTATTTCGGAGCCATCGTCATCTTCCTCTTTGTGCTGGGTTTCTTTTTGGTGAAAGGCCCGCTGAAATGGGGCATGGCGGCAGCAACCGTTCTTTCCATAGCCCTTGCATACGGGTCCAACTTCCCATCGTTCAACTACTGGATGTTCTATCATTTCCCTTACTACAATAAATTCAGGGCCGTGACCACCGCCTTTGTGATCGCGCAGGTGTGTGTGCCGGTACTGGCATTTTATGCATTAAAAGAATTTTTCGAGCAGGTGAAGGAAAAAGAGAAAACGCTGAAGTCGATTTACTGGGCTACCGGCATCACCGCGGGCATTTGTTTTTTCTTTGTGCTGATACCATCGGCCACCGTTGACTTCTCGGGAGCTAAATACCAGCAACTCTTTGGTGAAAAGGGCATTCCGAATGAATACCTCGAAGCCATGACCAACGATTGCAGTGCCATTGTGCGTGCCGATGCGTTCCGTTCCTTTTTCTTCATTATTGTAGCCGCCGCCTTATTGTTCTCCTACCTCAAAGGGTATTTCCGCAAGGAGATCTTATTCGGGGCACTGGCCCTGTTTATTGTGATGGATATGATGATGGTGAGCAAGCGTTACCTGGGCGATGAACAAATGGAGAAAAAGAAAAAAGCCGGTACGGAAGAATTTGTAAAATC
>JBGAVF010000305.1:0-3259 GCA_044228315.1 Bacteroidia bacterium
GAAACCCTCAACTACCTTCTCAACAATGTGATCCGGGCCAATAAAACCATACCGGTAATTCTGGTAGATGAAAAAGGGAACATCAACTCGGCCAATAATTTCGATACACTGCGGGAGAACGATGAGAAGTTTCTCAAGGGTCCTTTCTTAAAAAAGGAGCTGGCGGATATGCAGCAAAACCACGACTCCATCAAGTTTTACTTCGACCCTTCCGATTCCACCCGGTTCAATGTTCTGTATTACAAGGAATCGGTAATTCTGAAACAACTACGGTATTATCCGCTCATACAGTTAAGCATCATTACCCTGTTTCTGCTGGTATCGTATCTGGCTTTCTCAGCTTCGCGACGGAGTGAGCAGAACAAAGTGTGGCTGGGAATGAGCAAAGAAACGGCACACCAGCTGGGAACCCCAATTTCATCGCTCATGGCCTGGATGGAGATACTGAAAAGTGAGAACAAGACGGTTGAAAACGGATTGCTCACCGAGATGGAAAAAGACCTGCAGCGATTGAATGTGGTTACGGAACGATTCAGCAAGATCGGTTCGGAGCCGGTGCTGGAGGAAGCCAACATTGCCGATGTTACCTACCATGCCCTCGATTACATGCAGAAGCGGAGCAGTCAGAAAATTGTATTTCATTTTGATGCCGACAATGCGAAGGAGAGCATGTGTATGCTAAACATACCGCTGTTTGAATGGGTGATCGAAAACCTAACCAAGAACGCCATTGATGCCATGAACGGGGAAGGCAATATCAGCTGTGTGATGCACGATGCCGGGAAAACCATCATCATCAATTTCAGCGATACGGGGAAAGGGCTGAAGAAATATCAGTATAACACGATTTTCAAACCGGGATTCACCACTAAAAAAAGAGGGTGGGGAATGGGCCTCAGTCTGGTAAAACGTATTATTGAATCGTATCATAAGGGCCGCATTTACGTGCGGCATTCCGAGCCCGGAAAAGGAACCACGTTTCGCATCGAGCTGCGTAAAACCAATGCCTGATGTATCCGGTTTCGAAGCAGCATCAGTATTTCAGTGCAGGGATTTCAGTATCTTAGCACTTTCCTTTTTCTAATGACTGCCGACAACATTTTTACTGATATTCATGATCCGGAACTGATCAGAGAAATACAAACTTCTTCGGTTATTAAAACGTTCGATGCCGAGACCATTATGCTGGAACCGGGCGATTATATACGCTCGGTGCCGATTGTGCTGAGCGGTTCTCTTAAAGTAATGCGACAGGATGAGCAGGGAAATGAGATCCTGTTGTACTATATACGGCCGGGCGAAAGTTGTATCATGTCGTTTCTGGGCGGCCTCAACCAAACCCGCAGCCAGGTAAAAGTGGTGGTGGAAGAACATGCAGAGATCCTGATGATTCCTCTGAATGTGGCCCATCATTTTATAGAGAAGTTTCCGGCCTGGAACAGCTTTATCTTTCAGCTCTACAACAAGCGCTTTGAAGAATTATTGCAAACGATCAATGCCATTGCCTTCAAAAAGATCGATCAGCGACTGGTCGATTTTCTACAGAATAAAAAGAAGAACACCGGCCTTACCGAACTTGTGGTGACCCATCAGCAGATCGCCGATGAGCTGGGAACGGCCCGGGAGGTGGTTTCACGCCTGTTGAAACAACTGGAACACGAAGGCCGCATTGCCCTGGGCCGGAACAAGATCAGACTGATCAATATATAATGCTTCTGCCGTTCTCGGTATTTACGAATTTTAACGGCTTATGTAATTAAAGTCACACCCGGGCAGAAGATATCTGCCCATCTTTGTATCCTGATTTAACACGATGTCATCCTTCTTTCTTAAATACCGAATGCCTTTGCTGGGCCTTGCCTTAGGCGCGGCGGCCGGGTTTTCCTACTGGTATTTTGTAGGCTGTGCCTCCGGTACCTGCCCCATCACATCCAGTGCCCCCATCAGCACCGGATACGGAAGTTTGATGGGATGGCTTTTTGTACAATCGTTTAAAAAATTGTAAACTATTCAACTGTAATCATGACAACCTCACAACTCCTTAAAGAACAAAACGCAAAGATCATTGATGTGCGCACCCCCGCTGAATTTATGGGTGGCAATGTAGCCGGCAGTATCAACATCCCCCTGAACGACCTGGCTTTGAAAGTGGATGAGATCCGTGCCATGGAGCCGGTAATTTTGTGCTGTGCCTCAGGTATGCGCAGCAGTCAGGCCCAGCGTTTTCTTGCGCAGCAAGGCATTCAGTGTGCCAACGGTGGCTCGTGGCTCGATGTAAATTATTTAGTAAACAACGCATAATAACTATTCAATCCAATGCTCAATACATTAAAACAGCTTTTTGGTTTCGGCCCTAAAGTGAATCTCGGCGAACTTATACAGGCAGGAGCCACCATCATTGATGTGCGTACCAAAGGCGAATACGCGGCCGGACACGTAAAAGGTTCGGTGAACGTACCCCTCGATCAGCTGGTATCGTACAGCCAGAAGATAAAGGATAAAGAGAAGCCTATCATTACTTGTTGTGCTTCCGGCATGCGCAGCGCCTCAGCCAAAAGCATTTTAAAATCGAAAGGTTTCACCACAGTATATAACGGGGGCCCCTGGGTTTCCCTTGTAAAACACACCCGTTAAGTATGAGAAAATCATTTTCAGAATTAATAAACGATGAAACACCGGTGCTGGTTGACTTTTCAGCCGCCTGGTGCGGGCCCTGCAAAATGATGGGTCCCATTTTAAAAGAACTGAAAGACAATATCGGTGATCAGGCCCATATCATAAAAATAGATGTGGATGAAAACCGGGAAGCCGCTGCTGCTTATAACATTCAAAGTGTACCTACACTGATGCTATTTCAGAAGGGCGAAGTGAAATGGCGGCAGGCAGGAGTCGTTCCGGCCCGTCAGATTCAACAGATCATTACACCGTATTTAAAAAAGTAATCCTATGAACACACCGCATTTTTATGAAGTAGATGTGGAATGGCAGGAACTCCGCAAAGGCATCATGTCGAGCCCCGTTCTTACCACTTCCGTTGAGGTTGCCACTCCCCCCGAATTCAATAAAGGTATGCCGGGCATATGGTCGCCCGAACATTTGCTGGCGGCAGCTGTTAACAGTTGCCTTATGACCACTTTTCTGGCAATTGCAGAAAACTCCGGACTTGAGTACCTGCATTTTAAATCCCATGCTGTGGCTACCCTCGATACCGTTGACGGAAAGCTGATGATCACTGAAGTACTTCTTCAGCCCACCCTCA
>JBGAVF010000306.1:0-3235 GCA_044228315.1 Bacteroidia bacterium
GGTGAAGATAAGTTTTATATCTTCTGCGATGAGGTATTTTATACCCAACAAGTGTTTTACACTAAGTTGAGACATGAGCAGAGCGTTTTCTGAAGTGTGTTTCAGAGGTCAAAGATAAAAGAAATGACCGGATTACGCCCGTATTTTTTCAACAACTGTTTTAGTACTTTTCTTTTGGTACCCAATGTAAGGAACATCCCTCCTCACAATCTATTGTATGTTCAGCCTGGCTTTCAAATCTATTAATCGTTCCGAATCTACCGGCTTATCTTTATTTTCGCTCCCCCGCTCTACCTGAATTTATACGTATGACACCTTCCATTCATCACCGGATGCAGCAACTGACCCGGGATCTGAACCGGCACAATTATAATTATTATGTGCTTTCAGAACCTACCATCAGTGATTATGAATTTGACATGATGCTGAAAGAGCTGGAAAAGCTGGAAAAGGAATATCCTGAATATGCCGATGAAAACTCACCGACCCAACGGGTGGGTGGTGAGATCACTAAAACGTTCAGGCAGGTAGCGCATACCACTCCCATGCTGAGCCTGGGAAATACTTACAGTGAAGAAGAGTTGACCGAATTTGATGAACGCATAAAAAAAGCCATCGAAACCGATTATGAGTACGTATGTGAGCTGAAATATGATGGCGTATCCGACACAGGCTGTTACCCGGGGTGATGGCATGAAAGGTGATGATGTAACTACCAATGTAAAAACCATTAAAACCATACCGCACCGTATTTACCCGCAGGAAGGCATGCATATACCTGATCGGTTTGAGATCAGGGGTGAGATCATAATGCCCCTGAAAGGTTTTGAGAAGCTGAATGAACAGCGTATTGCCAATGATGAGCCTCCGTTTGCCAATCCGCGCAACTGCGCCAGTGGCACCATTAAAATGCAGGACAGCAGTGAGGTTGCCCACCGGCCACTCGACTGTTTCCTCTATTATCTGTTAATGGATGATCACGACTTTGAAACCCATTTTGAAAGCATTGAATTTGCGAAGCGGATGGGATTCAATGTGGGACAATACTATAAGAAAGTAAGCTCCATTCAGGAGGTATTTGCCTACATAAAACACTGGGAGAATGAGCGTTTCAAACTACCTTTTGACATTGATGGCATTGTGTTGAAGATCAATAGTTATGCACAGCAACAGGAGCTTGGATTCACAGCGAAAGTGCCCCGCTGGGCCATCAGTTATAAGTACAAGGCGCAAAGTGTATCCACGGTGCTGGAAGAAATAACCTATCAGGTAGGAAGAACCGGAAACATTACTCCGGTAGCCAATCTGAAACCGGTGCAGCTGGCAGGTACGGTGGTAAAACGGGCCACCCTGCACAATGCCAATGAAATTGAACGGCTCGATTTGCGTGTCGGCGATACTGTTTTTGTAGAAAAAGGCGGTGAGATCATACCCAAAATCACCGGTGCCGACCTGAGTAAAAGAGACCCGCATTCAAAACCTACAGCATTTATTACGCATTGCCCGGAATGCGGCACCTTGCTGGAACGGAAAGAAGGGGAAGCCAACCATTATTGCCCGAACGAAACCGGTTGTCCACCCCAGGTGATCGGAAGAATTATTCACTTCGTGAGTCGCAAGGCCATGGACATCGACAGCGTGGGAGCTGAAACCGTTGAACAAATGTATGTGGCAGGTCTGATTCATAACTATGCCGACTTGTACGACCTTCGTGAGGAAGATGTACAGAAGCTGGAACGTATGGGTGAGAAGTCGGCACGCAATGTTATTGAGGGCATTGAACAATCCAAAAGCCGCCCTTTCGAACGGGTCCTTTTTGCTTTAGGTATCCGGCTCGTAGGTGAAACGGTAGCAAAAAAACTTGCACAGGTTTTCAAAAACATGGATGCTTTGATGCAGGCCAGTAAAGACGAGATCAATGCAGTGCCTGAGATTGGTGATAAAATTGCTGATAGTCTTATCGCATTTTTTGCGGTAAAGGAAAATGCAGAGATCATTCAACGCCTTAAGAATGCCGGAGTGCAGATGGAACTTCAGGAAGAAAAGACCGAAAAACTCTCCGATATCCTCTCGGGCAAAACCGTACTGATCAGTGGGGTATTCGAGGGGTATGAGCGTGATGATCTGAAAAAAATAGTAGAAGCCCACGGTGGTAAAAATGCATCCGGAGTGAGCGCCAAGCTTGATTTTTTGCTGGCAGGTGATAATATGGGACCAAGCAAACTGGAAAAAGCACAAAAGCTAAATA
The DNA here is from genome assembly GCA_044228315.1 of Bacteroidia bacterium. Classification (GTDB taxonomy): domain Bacteria; phylum Bacteroidota; class Bacteroidia; order UKL13-3; family UKL13-3; genus CAINMV01. The sequence continues at coordinate 2,249 of JBGAVF010000306.1, forward strand.
TCAAAATAATTTCCCTGCAGGAATTTCTGGAAATGGTGGCAGGATAAGGTTACGGCGTAACCAGGCTGCGAATGGCAGCTGTCATGCGGCTCCAACTGTATTTTTTCTTCTCTTCAACAAGGTGCGGATGAAAGTCAGGCCTTTTCCCATGATTGAAAAAATCGATCATGGCATCGGCAACTGATGTGGCATTTACTTCGCACACATATCCGCATTGCATGTGCGGAACAATTTCGGGCAGGCCCCCCACACGGGTCACCACCATAGGTTTTTCGAACGAATAACAAATTTGTGAGATCCCGCTTTGTGTGGCACTTTTGTAAGGCTGCACCACAATATCGGCCGCACTGAAATAATACTTCACCTCTTCATTGGAGATAAAATCATCGCGGACAATAAGGGCATCCGACAAATGCAAATCCTGTATCATCTTTTTATACGGAGCTGCATCTTCATAATATTCTCCGGCAATTATTGCTTTAATTCCCGATTCCCTCACACGCGGATCGGCCATTGCTTCCAGCAAAATGTCAAGTCCTTTATAAGCGCGGATAAACCCGAAAAAAAGCACCACCTTGTCTTCCTCCTTCAGGCCGAATTTCTGTAGAGCTTCCATTCTGGGTACTGCATCCCCAAAGGTATCGTATACCGGGTGGGGTGTAAGGACATGAGGTGCTTTCGGCAGATAGGAGATCAGATCATTACGAACGCTCTCACTCATGCATATAAACGCATCGCAGGCATTGAGGAAATACCGGTTGAAAATATCATCAAAGAAGTGTTTTTCATGCGGAATGATATTATCGCAGATAACAACAACCTTTGTTTTTTTCGACACCATGCGTATAATGGTTCCGAAACAGGGCGCCATGAACGGAGTCCAGTACTTCAACAAAAGGATATCCGGATCTTCGCGCCGCAGGCGCAAACCGGTGCGTATCCAGTTGAACGGGTTGATGCTGTTCACCGCTTTTGTGATCTTCAGAT
>JBGAVF010000307.1:0-3229 GCA_044228315.1 Bacteroidia bacterium
CACTGTAAATCTTTATTTTTCCTTCATTGATCCAGTGAGATACCGAATCAATGAGTCCGAAATCCTTGTTCTGATCGAACTTACCCAGGCTGGTTGGGAACAGGATCACCGGATATCCGTAATGGCCGGAAACAAGTACAGGAACATCTGTTCCAAGGTGTGAAGAAAAGATTGTGTAATAATGCTCTACCATCAATAACCTCCGGTTGTTTTCTACAAATCTATGCTTCATTCGCACATAATCCAATTTTTTTGCCTCCAAAACATAAATTAATTTAGCCGCCCGAAATGTTTGTTTACCCTATCGCATCAGCCTTTCTGAAGAGAAGTGTTACCGTTGAGCTTTTTATGCCTCACGATGCAGCGGCCCATACCCACGATCTGGAATTGCTTATTCTCAACGACGGGCAGGATTGCGAACAGCTGAATCTGCTTTCTATTTTACGGAATGTGTATGCCGACGGACAAATGAAGCCCCTGGTGATCGCGGCCGTATACGCCGATAAGCACCGCCTCGATGATTACGGGGTGGCCGGTATCCCCGATTTTAAAAAGCGGGGCAAGACCGCCCGACAGTACCAGCAGTTTGTCACCAATGAACTTATTCGTTTTGTAATACAAAAAGTTAAGATAAACTCCTTTGCCCGTATACACATTGCCGGGTTTTCCATGGGCGCACTCAGCGCCTTCGATACTGCCTGGAAGAACGACCATATATTTTATTCCGTAGGCTGTTTCTCCGGTTCGTTCTGGTGGCGCAAAACCGATCTTCACAATGCACACGACGACCGAAACCGCATCGTGCATCAGATGGTTTCACAAACCCTGCTAAAACCCCGACTGAAATTCTGGTTTGAATGCGGTACCCGCGACGAAAAAAGCGACCGGAACAAAAACGGGGTCATCGACAGCATCGACGACACCCTGGATCTTATTCATCTACTGAATGAGAAAGGCTACAAAAACCATCTCGATATCTTCTACCGTCAGGTACAGGACGGCAAACATGATTTCGACACCTGGAGCCTGGTATTCCCCGAATACCTGTATTGGCTGAACTACATTTAAGGTGTAGTAAGAGTATTTTCCACGCAATATGTTGCACTTTGTCTGCCTCTGAAAGCATGACACCGCAATGTGTTTTAAAATGTTTTATCGCTTACAGTAACGTCAGTTGACCTTCCCGTTCATGATCGAGCAGCCATCGTTTGCGGGTGATGCCGGCTGCATAGCCGGTGAGGCTGCCGTCTTCGCCGATCACCCGATGGCAGGGGATCACAATGGCTATGGGATTCTTTCCGTTGGCCGATGCTACAGCCCGGATGGCGTCGGGATTCCCGATAAACCGCGATTGCTGTTTGTACGAGCGGGTAACACCGAACGGTATTTGTTGCAGGCTGTTCCACACCATCTTCTGAAAATCGGTGCCTTGCGGATGAAGCGGTACGGTGAACACCTTTCGTTCTCCTTCAAAATATTCATCGAGTTCTGCGATCAGTTGCGATAGAAACGGATGTTTTCCATTCACGATGTCCTCTTTCAATAGCTTTTTTATTTTCAGTATCTGCACTTCCAGCGAGGCCGGGTCGATGAAGGAAAGCAGACAGATTTCTTTATCGGTGGCACAGCCCAGCATTTTCCCCAACGGCGTGTCGAAAGTAGTACAGATGATCATCGCACAGTGTGTTAGTACTAACAAAGATAGGGAGAAATGGCGGGTGGTGGTAAATGGTAAAAAGTAAATGGTAAAATACAATTTAGGGCGGGTTTGGACCCGCCTTTCACAACAAATCGTTCTATCACGGGCGCTTGTAAATTTCACTCAGAGGACGCAGAGCCCGATAATTATTTGGGGCAGAGAGCGCACCCCGATGATGAATATCGGGGCAGGGAAACGGTCATGATGTATTTCACAGCCAGAGGCTGTGAACGGTGCAGACGAAATTTTACGATTCATGCAAGCCAACCCAGCAATATGCCGTAACCGAAGACCGGGACGGTGCGGCTGAGGGGGCGTGGGCTTCGGTTATCGGCGGTCTTTCCGTCAAGGCGGAAAGAATTGCCTCGGTTGGGTTGCGCTTTTCTTTCGTCCTTTCTTTTCTAAAAAGAAAGGACAAGAATCGAAATGACGAATATTACGTACTGTAACTTACCGCAAAGGGCGGTACGGCATGATTCTTTTGATTCAACGGATGATCTGCGACCCCGTCGGGGTCGGTATATATTGTTTTACATTTTTCTATAAATGTATCATCCCTTCGGGATGATTTTAAATGCATATTGCAACAAACAGGCCGCCCCTATGGGGCGGCTTGTGTATCATGCATTAAAACTGCTTGATCAGGTTAAAATATTCAATAGTCTTTCGCAGCGGGTATAAGGGAAGCTTCTCCATCATTTCTGTTGCTTTCGCTTCGTCCATATCTTTAAAGATCAGCACGGCCCCATTGCGGGTTTGCCGTAAAAATAAATGGTCAAGGATCCCCTCAGCTTTCCATTGGGCCACCACTTCCTGTTCGTGTTTTATGATCTCCTGAAAATTGCCCGGAAGGTTCTCCGTGTCGAGGGTTAATACAGCCATTACTCTGTTCATGTGAATTGGATTATTTGTTTATGGTTGGTTCGTTAGTTTTAAAAGTCAGTTCAATGCGATCCCTACGATAAATCCTACCCAGGGTTTGTTCGTGTAGATCCATACGCTCCGGTCGGCATTCATGAGGTGGTCGATGCCTGCGGCAAAGCCGAAACTGGCCAGGTTGGATTCCATAAATGCAGCCACCCCGGTTTGCAGGATCATGGCGCTGTATTCATCGGTGCGCTTGTTCAGGGTGGTGAACGGACTGATAAGGGTGGCCCCGGGGCCGGCAAAGAAACCTATATCATACCCCCGGTTGATGATTTCGGGAGATTGCTTGCCCAGCGGGTCCTTTCTGCTTTTTATCAGATATGTATCGTACCTCCATCCGGCATATAAGGCAAAGTTGAAGTCGGTGGTGAGTTGCGCTTTTGCTCCGCTTACCGAAGGGCGGTATTTCAGCAGAATGGATGTAATATCAATATCCAGACTTTGTTTTTTGAATACCATCCGGTTGAATAAAGGGGTGTCTGATGGGTTTAAGGGGATGGTCAGTAATACATTCTTACTTACCTGGCTTTGGGTGTGCTCATACACATCTACTTTTTCAGGCGACACATCGGCATACACGTTTTGTGTTTTTTGTTGTCCGGT
>JBGAVF010000308.1:0-3180 GCA_044228315.1 Bacteroidia bacterium
TTTACCGGAAAAGATGCGAAAGAAAATCAAATTAAATACCCGCTATTGCGATGGACTGCAGAAAATAATCGGCGACTGGAATGACCTTGAGATAACGCTTCATTATGCTGAGCATTTTTCACCGGCAAACAAGCTCCTTCAGGATGCATTGTATGAAAGGCAGGAAGTACTTTATGATAAAATCAAAAAAAGAAGCCGTAATTTTCTGCGCAAAACAAAACGGTCTTAAACCTTTAATTTACAGATTGTCTCACACACATGAAAATCAATTTACTGTTGCTTGTTGCTCTTTTTTCAGGATTTTGGTCTGTTTCTCAAAATCAAAACATTTCAAACGGCATCTTTTTCGATGGGGAACCCTACATCGCCATGAATCCGAAAAATTCAAAACATCTGGTTGTGGCATGGATGGGATATACGGTGGGCCAGCCGTTTGGTATTAAAACCAAAGTGACCTTCGACGGGGGCACCACCTGGAGTAATCCGGTTTTCCTGCCGCATCAGGCCTCTACCTATCATTCCGCCGACCCTTCACTGGGTTTCGACAATACCGGAAAAGTGTATGCCTGTTATATCGATTACCGTGAATCGCCCGATAGTGGCGGTGTGTATGTGATACGATCAACTGATGGAGGTCTGAGCTGGAACACGCCGTCAAAAGTGATCGATGCGTATTCCGATGGTGCCAAACGCCCACTGGATCGTCCCTGGCTTTCAATCAATCCGGCGAATAATCACATGTATATAACTACCAAGCCTGCTCCCTGGATTCCTGCCCCCAACCGGCCGTATTTCATCGCTTCCACCGATAACGGGCTCACCTGGGGTGCCTGGCGTTACCTCGACACCACAGGCTTCCTTACCGGAAATTTAATTGCTGCTCCCATGGCGGCGATTACCACCTCTACCGATGGTATAGTGCATTGCCTGTATCCTTCGTATGTAATTGCCCAAAACATTTTGCCCGGATTCATACATGCACGCTCTGGTAACGATGGGGCTTTCTTTTCATATAACGGAGCCGCTTATTCTGCCTCAACCAATAGTGGAGATACCCTGGCAAAACTCGGGTATAGCCTTATTTCCAATCCTTCCAATCCAAACCATCTGGTGCTTACATATCTGATGAAATCATCTGCCGATATTGATGTGTATATACTGGAGTCAAAAAACGGGGGCAACAGCTGGAACTCGCCGGTACGCGTGAATGACGACCCGCTGAATAACGGGAAAATGCAGGACTTATGCTGGGCTGCATTCGACACCGACGGGGATCTGCTGGTTACCTGGCGCGACCGCAGAAAAGGAACAGGAACCGGATATGCCAATGCCTCTGAGATCTGGGGCAGCATACGTAAAAGAGACTCTGCGAACTTCTCGGCTAATTTCAGAATTTCGGATACCATAACCGACTATAATGCTTTGTATCTTGAAAAAAACGGTAATGACTTTATGTGTAATGCCTTTCACAACGACAGCCTGTATGCCGTTTGGGGAGATGTAAGGAACAATAAACTCAACATCTGGTTTGCCCGGAAAAATACAGCCACCGGTGGCAGTGGCATTTCACTCCTTTCAAGTGAAGAACTCCCGACATTGAAAATCTATCCCAACCCGGCTTTCGATGAACTGATGATCGAAGATGCCCGGTTTCAGGAAATCCGCATTTATACAATGAACGGAGCATTGGTAAAGCATTTGGTTTTTACTGATGACAGCAAGCATTTCAGTGTTTCAGACCTTCCATCCGGAACATATATAATGGAAGCCGTTACAAACCAAGGTGTCACCACCGGACGGTTTATCCGGAACTAATCCCTTCTTAGTGTGTCAATTTGCAGAAGCATAATACCTGTTATGGGTTGAATGTTTATTTTTGACATCCGGTTCAACCGTACTTCAATCGTCTTTATGATAAACCCCGATTTTTTAAAACTCCTGATCCATCCGCGCAGTAAGGCGGCTTTGATCTATAATGAAAAAGAAAACAGTCTCTCCTGTCAATCCGAACCGGAACAGTTTAAAGTGACCGGCTCCATGCCCGTGATCCTGCTGCAGCAGGCCGAACAACCGGCGCTCGATCCACTGCATCAGCAGTATCACTCCGTTTTTTCATATACCGATCATTACCAGAAAGATGCCGAATCGTTCGATTACTTTGAGGAATATGCCGACGGGGCAACACGTCACGAGAATAAAAGACTGCACGAAACCATTCTGCATCATGTGCCGGAAAATCCGCAATGGGCCCTCGATACCGGCTGTGGTAACGGATGGGTGTCAAAAGCACTTATCCCCGGAAACTGCCATGTTATTTCTATGGACATCTCAACTGTTAATCCTTTAAAAGCTTTCGAGAACCTGCCATCCGAAATACACCACCCATTGGTAGCCGATGTGTTCCAGCTTCCTTTGGCTGAAGGCTTTGCCGATGTGATAATTGCTTCTGAAATCATGGAGCATGTTCCCGATCCGGAACAGTTTGTTTCTATACTTTACAAACGACTGAAACCCGGAGGACGCCTGATCATCACTACACCTTATAATGAGAAGCTGGAATACAACCTTTGTATCCATTGCAACCGACTCACCCCAAAACATGCACATTTGCATTCGTTCAGTGAACAAAATATCGGCAAACTGATTCCGGCAGGTGCTGCATGGCACTGGAAAAAATTCAGTAATAAGTATTTAAGCCGTCTTCGTACCCATATTGTGCTTCAGTACCTTCCGTATGCTGTATGGAAAGCCGTTGATCAATTGGCAAATTATTTTCTTAAAAATCCAACCCGGTTACTCATCGAGATAACCCGAAAATAACGAAAGCTATTTTCGTTCCCATTCCCCAAACAAAAAAGCCACCCCTTTTCAGGAGTGGCTTTCGGTTTTATAGAGGATAAGGGATGTACCTTATTGCTTCACAATGCGTTTCACCGTGGTGCCTTCCGTGGTCACGATCTGTACCATGTACACACCGGCTGCATAAGCGCTCAGGTCCGCCTCTGCACTTACCAGCTGTGTGGCCGATACCGTGGTGGTGTACACCAGGCGTCCGTTGGCATCAAAGATGTTGATGGAAGCAGTTTGTGCCTTGCTTACCGTGCCGCGTATGCTGATCATTCCCGTGGTTGGGTTCGGATACACATCCATACGGTTGGTGTTGGTGCCTTGCGTTACACC
>JBGAVF010000309.1:0-3175 GCA_044228315.1 Bacteroidia bacterium
TGGGGAAATGATAGCCGATATCGCGCAGGCTGAGGGCCCCGAGCAGAGCATCGCACAGGGCATGAATGAGTACATCGGCATCACTGTGGCCCTGCAGTTTCTGGTGGTACGGAATTTTCACTCCACCCAGCCATACACCGTCACCATCTGTGAGTGGATGCACATCAAAACCCTGACCAATGCGGATGTTCATAGAGAAATAAGGATAACAAAAGGTGAACCGGTTATCGGTTTTCCCGGTAATTAATACTCGCGTTGCTTTTTGAATGCATCGAAGTCGAACAGCAGACTGAAACGCAGTGTATTCTGCAACGGATGTTGCTGACCCACCGGCACCAGGTATGTGAAATCGAGTCCGAATACATTATAACGCAATCCGGCACCGAAGGTGAAATACTTACGGTTTCCTTTGGTGCTTGGTTCATGAAAGAAACCGGAACGGATGGCAAACTGCTTGTCGTACCAGTATTCGGCCCCCAACGACCAGTTGTATTCCTTCATCTCTTCACGGAAGCCTCCCGGAGCATCGTAGAACGACTGATACATACCTTTCACTACACCTACGTTATAGTCTTTGCCGCGGTCGATTACCTTTTTACCGTTCAGGGTACTGTCGGCACCGCTGGCCGTTTTTACATAAACCGGCAATGTAGGAACCAGTAGTTTGTTCACCTCGGCGGTAACCATTAAGGTGTTGTACTGGTCGAAATCGGTTGATAAGGAACCGCCTAAACGAAGTGTGGTTGGAATAAAATCGCGGTTGGCTGAGGTGGTATAGGTGATTTTTGCACCCATGTTCGAAATGAGGGCACCTACAGCCCAGCGGCTGTTGAGTCCCGATATTTTTGTTTCATCGGTATAGTAGGCCGAGATATCGCCTGCTCCGCTCACACCGGGTTTCACGGTAATGCTACCGGCCGAAGGCAGGCTTGGCACCAGATTGGAATAAATGAAACGCAGGGCTACACCCATGGAAAACTTATCGCTGAGTTTACGGGAGTAGGCTCCGTCAATGGCAAATTCATTGGGTTTTTGTTCTCCCAAAGAAGCACCAAAATCGTCGGTGAACTGAATGCTGCCCAGGGAAAAGTAACGCATGGTAAGCGCACCGGCCGACATCTCATCGAGTTTTCCATACAGGGAAATATAACTCAACGACACATCAGGTACCAGCTGACGTAACCATGGGGTATACGATACTCCCAAACCGCCTTTCTTCTCAATAAAGGCATATTTGGCCGGATTGAAATGCATGGAGTTCGCATCCGGAGAGGTGGCCACCCCGCAATCGGCCAGGCCGGCGGCACGGGCATCGGGGGTGATGGTGAGGAACGGCACCGCCGTGGTGATCACATTACGCTGACCCAGCAATTGAGACCGGCTGCTGAGATTCGCCTGCCCTTTTAATGTATAAACGGTTGAGCACACTAAAGCTCCTAGCACAATAATTCGTTGTCTGAACATGTTCAAAATGGTTTTACCTTCGATTAATAATTATAAGATTCTTTTTTAAAGGTAAATATGCTGCATCGGCTGCAATTAGATTGTTGAATGGGTTGAAAGGGTGCAAACGTAAAACATTTTTCGAATATATTCAAATGGGATTTGAAGCGCCGGTCAGCGCATAATTACAATACGGCTGGCCTCCTGAACACGCGCGCCGGTCTTGTCTTTCACCGTAGCCCGGAACAAATACGTACCATTCGGCAAGGGTGCACCACCTTCAGTATCTCCGTTCCAGGCAAGCTCATCAAAACGGGCACTACCATTGCTCGAAGGCACATTCAGATGCCGCAACCATTCACCGGTCATGGAGTAGATGTCGATATCCACCGACAGGGCCTCTCCGGCCTTATTGTGCTCGAAACTGAAGGTTGTACTGCCGGTGCGCAACGGGTTCGGGTAGCAGAGCAGGTTCTTAATGCGGAATGAGTCCTTACTTACTACAATGAAGTTCACTGTGCCGGTACCGGAATTATTGTAAATATCCCATGCCTTCACGGTGATGGTATGATTTCCCGGTGACAGATTATACAGCGGGAATTCAATGGTCCCTCTTCGGAAGTCGTTCACGGTTCCTTCATAATAATCGTTGAGGATGATGGGTTCGGCCGCATCGGCATCCAGCACGGCCGTCATTTCGTGTCCTATGCTTACCCCGCTGGTGTTGATCCCGTTCGCATCAAACAAATGAACCAGCAGCAGCGGATTCTGCTCCGTGTATCCACCGGAGGTAAAGGTGGTGTCGTTCATGAATACATTCACCAGCGGACCGGTATTATCGGTAACAGCACTGGCTGCGGATCCGCCCACAATAATGCCTGCATACCCTCCATTCCCGTCGGTATTGTTTTTCAGGTCGCTGGCATAGTAACGTTTTTCAGGTCGCTGGCATAGTAACTGATCTTTGCTTTTCCGAAATTATAAGCGATATCCTTCGGTACCACGAATTCTATTTTAAATACTCCTTTATCAACTACCGACTTCCCTTTAAAGATAAAGTTCTTGTACATGCTGAAGCTTTGTTTGTAGCTGTCATCGTCGTTGGCCAGGGTGGTAAAGGTGCCGGGCTTGTCGAACACGGTAACACTTATTTCCCCGTTGAATGAAGACACCACGTTGCTGTCGATATCGGCAACGATGCCTTCAATGGTGATCTTCTGCAAAGCGCGCAACGTATCGCTGCTGCCTGCATTCACCGCATTTCCGTTGATCTTTTTGGTAAGCACATTATATCGAGGGAGCCCCATGCGCATGGAAGGATCGCCCAGGTATATGAAATGGCGTATGGCAGGGGATGAATTGATGGTGTTCCGGTTCTTGGTAAGTTTCATAATATCCCCGATACGTTTTCCGCCTTCGGCCGTTTTCTCAAATGCATTGGCCGAAGCGAAATTCAGGTTCAGCAGCTTATTGAGCGATCCATAGGCGACACGGGTGGTTGTTAATAAGCCCACACCTCCCCCATCGGGATTGAGTAAAATATTCTCTCCGGCACTCACAAAGGAGATATGGTCGAACATGGTGAACTCGCAGGTAGCCGTAAAAAATACCGGCAACACAAATTTGTTCTTCCATGATGTAATGTCGCGTGGCAGAGTAATAAGGCTTTCATGGGCCAGCTGGGTGCTGCTTCCATGCCCTGTGTAATTGAAAAGCAGGGTGCCTTTTTGAA
>JBGAVF010000310.1:0-1754 GCA_044228315.1 Bacteroidia bacterium
CGCGTATGTAGAAACAGACAAAGCCGATGTGATCCTTGAGATACCGGAAGGCTTTGAACGAAATCTGGTAAGGGAAGGACAACAGGATCTGTTCATCGCCATGAATGCGATCAATGGTACGAAAGCCATGGTAGGAGGCGGATATCTGAATACCATCATCGCGGAATTTAACCGAGAGATCGCTGTGCGTCTGCTTCCCACGCAGGCGGCTCAGGGCATCGAGATCTCCACGCGTACCTGGTTCAACCCCCGCACCGATTACAAACTGTTTATCATTCCCGGATTGCTGGCCATACTGGTTACCATGGTGGGTGGCTTTCTTGCCGCTTTGAATATTGTAAAAGAGAAAGAAGCAGGCACCATCGAAGCACTGAATGTAAGTCCGATATCCAAAAGCAATTTCATTCTCAGCAAACTGATTCCGTTCTGGGTACTGGCCAACGTGGTTTTTACGAACGGGTTGATATTGGGGTATGTTATTTATGACATAGTACCTGTAGGCAGCATCCCGCTCTTGTATCTGTTTCTGGCTGTTTACCTGCTGGCGGTGCTGGGTCTCGGACTGCTCATCTCCACATTTTGTGAAACACAGCAACAGGCCATGTTCATCATGTTTTTCTTCATGATGATCTTTGTACTGATGGGCGGGTTGTTTACTCCCATCAACAGCATGCCTCCCTGGGCCCGGTTCATCACCCACTTCAACCCGGTGAAATACCTGATTGAAGTGATCCGCATGGTGATGCTGAAAGGTAGCAGCCTGCATCATATCCTCCGGCATATTGGTATTATACTTGCCGGTGCTGTGGTGTTGAATGCATGGGCCATTTTTAATTACCGCAAAACCACCTGAGCTGAAGGGCACGGTTGGCGAATCCCCTTCATGCCCGAAAATTCCGCCGGGTTCTGTATTTTGATGCATCAGCTTTTAGTGGTAAAATTGTACGCTGATGCCAATGCTTCCTTCCACTCCTCGCCGTTTCATTTACCGTGCCCTGCTTCTGAACCCTGACCGGTTTACGGAACCTCGCTATATATTGGTGGTCCTTGCGGTTGTGGCTGCCATGATCGGGATCTCCATTGGACAAGGAGTTACTGCACATATCGGCGACTTCTCTGTTTTCTGGATCGCAGGCGACAACTTTTCACATGGCGCCCCCTTGTATACCGGTACCGGCTCCGAACGGTATATATACCCTCCCTTTGCAGCCCTGTTTTTTCAACTGTTTGCATTGATGCCATTTAAAGTGGCTACCGGCATTTTTTCATTCGTAAATTTCATTCTGCTTGTCTTTTCCATCTCACTTACCCGTGATATCCTTTTGCATTTCTATTCCGACAGTAAAAAGATCCATCGGGCCTTACTCATTGCAACGCTTCTGTTCTTCCGTTACTTCTGGTATCATGTGGCATATACCCAAATGAATGAAACCATACTGGTGCTTTCATTGCTGGGCATCCTCATGATCCTGAAAAAAAAGGATGTAGCAGCAGCCATATGCTTTACCGTAGCCACTTTTATTAAAGTCATTCCGGTTTTCTTTTTATTCTGGTTATTATTTCGCGGACGACCCAGATCATGGGGCATAGCCGCGCTGGTCTCGGTTTTCTGTATTGCCGCCCCGTGGTTATGGAGAGGATGGGATACCGGCCTGCAGGACCTGAAAGATTATTATATCACATTTCTTGAACCCTTTAAGGAAGGACGTGTAGAAGCCTCCTATCACAATCACAGCCTGTCGTCGGCCATCTAC
>JBGAVF010000310.1:1801-3147 GCA_044228315.1 Bacteroidia bacterium
TTATTTGCCGGGAGCCTTGCCTTTGTGTGGTACCGCAAAAAACCTGTTATGTTGTCGGAAGTATGTGTAATATTCCTCACCTCACACCTGTTATCGGGCATAACCTGGGAATACCACCTTGTGTCACTCGTATTTGTTTTCAGTTGCTTTCTTATGCGGTTTACCGATGAACGGTCGGTACCGGCCCGAATATATTATTACCTGATGCTCGCGCTGATCGTGGTGAATGCACTGGTGGGGCCTGACACCGTAGGAAAAACCCTGTATCATTATTTCGGAGGGTATGGTGCCGTAACCTGGATGATGGTGTTGCTGTTGTTTTACTTTCTATATGCCTGCTTTTTCAGGAATGAAAAACAGATATCAGCCGAAAGTAACCGGATAGCTCAGGAATAGAGAGCCTTTGGCATTTCTGATCGATTCGTAAAAAGAATCTTTTACTTACATATTGCGGCGGTATTGTCCGCCCACCGAATAAAGGGCCGATGAAATTTGTCCGAGAGAACATACTTTGCACGCGTTCATCAACACATCAAAAAGATTCCGGTTTTCAACGGCGGCTTCTTGCAGTTTCATCAGCCATTCACCCGACACTTCCTCATTTCGTTTCTGAAAAGCCTGCAGGGCATTGATCTGAAACTGCTTCTCTTCTTCGGTGCTGCGGATCACCTCACGCGGTATCACCGTTGGCGAGCCTTTACTGCTCAGGAAGGTATTCACCCCGATGATCGGGAACTCCCCATTGTGTTTTAATGTTTCGTAGTACAAACTCTCTTCCTGGATTTTATTCCGCTGGTACATGGTTTCCATGGCACCCAGCACACCGCCCCGCTCGTTAATACTCATGAATTCGTTATACACAGCCTCCTCCACCAGATCGGTGAGTTCTTCAATAATAAAACTGCCCTGAATCGGATTCTCATTCTTTGCCAGTCCCAGCTCCCGGTTGATGATGAGCTGAATGGCCATGGCACGTCTCACACTTTCTTCCGTAGGGGTTGTAATGGCTTCGTCGTAGGCATTGGTATGAAGGCTGTTACAGTTGTCGTAAATGGCATAGAGCGCCTGGAGCGTGGTACGTATATCGTTAAAATCAATTTCCTGCGCATGCAGACTTCGACCGCTGGTTTGAATGTGGTATTTCAGCATCTGGCTGCGCTCATTACCATTGTATTTATGTTTGATGGCCTTGGCCCAGATGCGACGTGCTACACGGCCGATGACCGCATATTCCGGGTCAATACCGTTGCTGAAGAAAAACGAGAGGTTGGGGGCAAAATCATCGATATGCATACCCCGGCTCAGATAATATTCCACATAAGTGAACCCGTTGGCCAGCGTTAGTG
>JBGAVF010000311.1:0-1192 GCA_044228315.1 Bacteroidia bacterium
GCTGGAGGTCACAGTGCCGGTCTTGGCTGCATTCGACATCTCGTACACAATGCCTTTGAATTTCTTTTTCGGATAGGCATCCACTTCAATGGTAGCGGTATCGCCGTTATGCACCCGCACTATATCATTTTCATTTACATCCACCACTGCCACCATATAATTGAGGTCGGCAATACGCATCATTTCGGTTCCGGCCATTTGCGATGTTCCCACCACACGTTCACCTTTTTCCACCTTCAATCCATAGATCGTTCCATCGCGGGGCGCCATAATGGTGGTTTTACCCAGGTTGTCGGTGGCTTCCCGGTACGATGCCTGAGCGCTGTTAATGGAAAATTCGGCTGAATGTATGCTTTGAATGGCGGCCTCCTGTTGTGCTTTGGCTACTTCATACGCCGACCGGGCCGTTTCAAAATCAGCATCCGAAAGCACTTTCTGATCGTGCAACGACACCGAGCGCTTGTACGAAAGTTCCGCTTCCAGTAAACGGGCATCGGCCTGTGCCTTGCTGGCTTTGGCGTTGGCCAGCTGCGCACGCGCCTGATCCACACTGGCCGCAATACGTTCCAGTTGCGACTGGTATATCTGAGGATTCACCTTCGTGAGTACCTGTCCTTTTTTCACATAATCCCCGTCTTTCACCAGGAGCTCAATAATTTCACCGGAAATATCTGATGAGATCTTGATCTCATTCTCGGGTTGAATTTTACCGTTGGCCGTAACGGTTTCAATAATATCGTGACGTGCCGGACTTTCGGTGGTAACCCGGGTACCCTTGTCGCCCCCTTTGCTTTTGGCGATCACTGCCACTACAATAAGTACCAGAAGCAGTGCGCCTATAATCCAATAAATGCGTTTCATGATGAACTGTTTAAAAACTTAAACTCTTACCCAGATAGAAATCAATAATTTTTATTTTAAGAATGAGGTCATATTTAGACTGCGACAGGTTAATATCGGCCCGTGCCTTGCTGTTCTTGGCGGTAACATAATCTACATAACTGTTCACCCCTTCATTATACCGCTTTTGGGCATTATCGAAGTTAGAATTCTGAAAGGTAGCATTCTTCTGTGCTGAAAAATACTTCGCCTTGGCAGCCTCCACATCCGTTATGGCCTGCTGAATGCCTTTCAGCAAATTGCTTTTGGCAATGGAAAGGTTCAGATTCTGGTTCTCAATATTGATCTTCGA
>JBGAVF010000311.1:1200-3133 GCA_044228315.1 Bacteroidia bacterium
CTGTTTACCCGCAGGTTATTGAAAATGGGAACTGACAAACTCAGCTGCATGTATTGCCCGAAATTCTGATCGAGCTGATCTCCGAATTTCACGTTGTTGAACTTATTGGTAAATGATGGTGCAAACACCGTATCGAATGTTGATTTGGTAAAACCGATAGGGGTATATCCGGTGAGCACACTTCCGGCATAGGCCCGGTACTTGCTGCTGTAAAGGGTGTTGAAGCCGGCGCTGAAGGTGAGTCGTGGCGACACGCCTCCATAGGCAATTTTGCGGCTCAGTTCCGCCCCCTGAACACGCCATTCAGCCGCTTTAATTTCCGGCCGGGTGGTGAGGGCGCTCTCGTAGGTAGAATTAACACCATAGGTGCCATAAGCAGGGATGGCTACTTTCGGACGTGATATTTTATAGTTGGTATTTACCGGCAGGTCCATCATTTGAATAAGGGTAAGTTTGGCACTCACTACCCCGTTTTCGGCTACCTGAATATTATATTCTTCATTGGCCTCCTGTGCATCAATCTCGGAAAGACTGCTTTCAGGCAGACGCCCTGCCTCCACAAATTTTTTCACACGGTCCTTGGTGGCCTTGGTGAGTTCCAGTTGCAGCTTGCTGTTTTCCAGATTGTCTTCGGCATACATTACCTGCAAATAGGCTGCGGCTACCTGCAAGGCCAGATCGTTCTGCTGCGAAAGGGCATCGGCACCTGCAGCCAGCAGGTTTAGCTTCGATAGTTTGTAATTATTCAGCAACTGAAACCCGTTGAATACGGTAACGCTGCTGTTAAGTCCCATATTGGTGGATTGTGTATTGTTGCTGATATAGGTATTGGAAACCGGGTCAATATTCCGTCCGAAATTAAAATTCTCGCCAAACGATGCATTGAGATTCGGCAGCATGGCAGCACCGGCCTGTTTTACATCCACCTGCGACGACTGCACACCAAGCTTGGCCTGCCGCAAACGAAGATTGTTTTTAACGGCGATGTCGATACACTGCTGAATGGTGTATTCCTGTGCCGGCAAAAGGGTGGAGAGAAAAAGTAAAAAAATCAGGCTACGAAATGCTTTCATTGAGAGTTGATTTGCCGGGCAAAGGTACATAAGTAATAAGAAAAACACAGAAATATAAACCCCTCAGGCACCGGGCCGTAAAGGATGTATCCCGGTTGTTGCGTATACCAGTGGTATACCCATCATACAGGAAGCCATCAAGGGCAAAGTTTATACCGTAGTAAGCAGTTTCTTTAAACTGACGCCATCGGCTATGATACGCTCCACACCGCTGATACGAACCCTCTCCTGGTGCATGGTGTCGCGGTACCGGATGGTCACCGATTCATCCTGAAGGGTATCGTAATCAACGGTGATGCAATACGGGGTACCAATGGCATCCTGCCTGCGGTAGCGCTTGCCAATAGCATCTTTCTCGTCGTACTGGCAAAGGTATTCCGATTTCAGTCCGGCAATGATCTTACGGGCCACTTCCGGCAACCCGTCTTTTTTCACCAGGGGCATCACCGCCACTTTCACCGGTGCCAGGGCCGGATGAAATTTCAATACAGTACGGATATCTTTCTGGTCTCCGTTCACCACCTCTTCTTCGCAATAGGCATTGATCATGGTGAGAAGAAACATACGGTCGAGGCCTATGGACGTTTCAACCACGTACGGGATATAGTTTCCATAAGGCTTTCCATCACTGTTGAGTTCCGGATCAAAGTATTGCAGTTTTTTACCGCTGAACTCCTGGTGTTGTTTCAGATCGAAGTCGGTGCGGCTGTGAATGCCTTCCACTTCCTTGAAGCCGAACGGAAATTCGAACTCGATATCCACCGCAGCATTGGCATAATGGGCCAGTTTTACGTGGTCGTGGAAACGGTATTTTTCAGGCGCTGTGCCCAGGGCCAGGTGCCATTTGAGGCGGGCCTCCT
>JBGAVF010000312.1:0-3128 GCA_044228315.1 Bacteroidia bacterium
CCTCGTTTAAATTCATTGAAAGCACCTATTATTACACCGTGGCACCGCAATATGTGATGATGATGTGTTATGGCGGTGCAGCTGTATTCGGCTGGATCTATTTTAGTTTTTCAAAGTCCCACTCATTTCGTGAGATAAAACCTGCCGGTATTATTTCAGGAATTATACTTGGGGTGTTAAATTACATTTCCTTTTATTTTGTTCTCGAATCGCTTCACCTGCCCGGCATGCCGAGTACACTTGTTTTTCCGGTAGTGAATGTGGGTGTATTGCTGGTTACAGCACTGGGCGCTATGGTTTTGTTTCATGAACGTCTCAAGCCCGTTAATTACCTTGGCGTGATCATTTCCATTATCAGCATCGCCATACTGGCCTGGCAACAATATGCTATTCAATGATACCTATTATTCCATTGCCCGGGAGGCTGAAGCGGTTTATAAAGAAAAAGGAAGCCGGTTTATCGCCTATGCTCTGGCCGTGCAAACAGAAGATGCGTTTAAACAACACCTCGATGCATTAAAACGAGAATATCCCGATGCAACGCATCATTGTTATGCGTTGGTTCTGCATCCCGATAGCTCATTTCAAAAAAGCAGCGACGATGGAGAGCCTTCCCATACCGCCGGGAAACCAATACTCAGAGCCATACTTTCGGCCCGTCTTACCAATGTTGCTGTTATTGTGGTTCGCTACTTTGGCGGAGTTCAGCTGGGAGTTCCCGGACTAATACAAGCCTATGGCGAGGCGGCCGGCATGGCATTAAAACTGGCCGGCACCCGAGAATTTATCCTGTACCACAAGTATTGTTTACAATGTGCCCCGGAACATGAAGGGGATGCCCACCGTTTTCTTAAAATAATGCATGCCGAGATCGAACATAAATCTTATCACGATTCTCTGGAAATTCGCTTCCGTATACCCGGGAAAGAAAGCACGGCAATGGAAAAACTTGCCCGGGAATTTTATTTCCTGAAGATTACGCCGGCTATGTGATGCAGACGGTTTCCGCAAACCGGTTTCTTCAACAAGAATTAACAAAAGGATATACGAAAGATTCGTGCCTGTATGTATCAAAAAAATATACATTTGCACCTTGTTTTAAAAAAACCGGTACACCGTTGAAAAACACCTTTCTTTTAACCCGCCTGCTATGCAGCCATCTCCTCCGATCGACTGCTGACAGACCGTTTTTCAGAATTCCAGCATTCGCTCCTGTGCGCCTTGTGTACCGCCCCCGACGTCATTTGCACGAGAAGATTTGATCGATCCACTCGTTGCCTGAAGTTTCATTTCATTCATTTCTAATATTATATTTTTCAATTGGAAAACAACGAAATTATTGTTCGCGTAGCACTGCCCTCCGATAAAAAATACTCCTCCACCATCACAGAGGAGATGGAAGCCTCTGCATTGGCCCGTGGCACCGGCATTGCCAAACGATCACCGGGTTATATTGAGCAGAAGATCGAGGAAGGAAAAGCGGTGATAGCCCTTACCTCCGATGGTACCTGGGTAGGCTTTTGCTATATTGAGGTATGGGGACACAACCAGTTTGTGGCAAACAGCGGCCTTATCGTATCTCCTGCATTCCGTAAAAGCGGTGTTGCCAAACAAATTAAAAGAAGAATTTTTGAGCTTTCCCGTGAGAAATATCCGAACTCCAAAATATTCGGACTAACCACCGGGCTGGCTGTTATGAAGATAAATTCGGAACTGGGATACGAACCGGTTACATACAGCGAATTAACCGATGATGAGGAATTCTGGAACAGCTGCAAGAGTTGTGTGAATTATGATATCCTCATGAGTAAAAACCGGAAGAACTGCATGTGTACCGCCATGCTTTATGACCCTGCCGACCATTATGAACCCGAAGAGACGGCCGCTGATTTTAAAAAATATTCGAAATTGTACGAACGTTTCATGCGCATCAAACAAAGTAAATTACTGAAGATGCTGCGCCGTAAAGACAACAATGACACTACGAAAAAAAAGTAATCTATAATACACCCATTCCGAATGAAGAAAAAAGTAGTACTGGGATTCAGCGGGGGGCTCGACACTTCTTTTTGTGTGAAATATCTCACGGAAGAGAACGGGTACGAGGTTCATTCCGTAATTGTAAATACCGGTGGTTTTAGCAACGAAGAACTGAAGGCAGTTGAATCCCATGCATATGCACTCGGTGTTACTTCGCATACTACGGTTGACGCTGTAAAATCCTATTATGACCGCATTATCCGTTTCCTCATTTACGGCAATGTACTGAAGAACAATACATACCCGCTCAGTGTGAGTGCCGAGCGTTTAATTCAGGCACTCGAAATTGCCGCGCATGTGAAAACACAGAATGCCGATTTTGTGGCCCATGGCAGCACAGGAGCCGGTAACGATCAGGTGCGATTCGATATGATATTTCATATTGCTGTGCCGGGGGTTCCTATCATTACTCCGATCCGTGATTTGAAACTCAGCCGTGAGCAGGAAATTACCTATCTGAAAGATAAAAATGTGGCGATGAACTTTGAGAAATCAGCCTATTCCATCAACAAGGGCTTATGGGGTACCAGTGTTGGGGGGAAAGAAACCCTGCATTCCAACGGCATGCTTCCGGAAGATGCATGGCCTACGCAGGTAACCGAAACCACCGGCAAGGATATTTCCCTCACATTTGTAAAGGGAGAACTGCAATCCGTTTCCGGCATCCGATTCGGGCATCCGGCAGAGGCCATTCAGCATTTACAGAAAATAGCCGGTCCGTATGGTATTGGACGCGACATTCATATTGGCGACACCATTATTGGCATAAAAGGACGCGTAGGCTTCGAGGCCGCCGCTCCGATGATCATTCTAAAATCGCACCATGCACTCGAAAAACATGTGCTCACAAAATGGCAGCTTTCATGGAAAGATCAACTGGCTGCCTTTTATGGCAACTGGCTTCACGAAGGTCAGATCCTGGATCCGGTGATGCGCGATATTGAAGCCTATTTTACTCAAAGCCAGCATCAGGTTACCGGTACGGTTCACGTACAGGTTATGCCGTACCGCTTTCAGATAACCGGCATTGAATCACCCCACGACCTCATGAGCAGCCGGTTTGGGAAATACGGAGAGATGAACGAAGG
>JBGAVF010000313.1:0-3123 GCA_044228315.1 Bacteroidia bacterium
TCGTCGTTGATCGTTATTTTCTTTCCCTTTGGTGTTTCAAACCCCACTGACTTATCCTTGTCGCTGAAAATGAATTTTACTTTTTCCCGGCTCACATACCCTTTTTCATGGTTATCATTCGAGGCTTTGATCGGTGAAGGTTTGGCACTGCTGTTAAGCATGCCCAGAATTACGGCATACTGTGGATCCTCCCCAATAAATCCGCATATTACCTCATCGCCTATTTCCGGACGAAAACTTACCCCTCTGCCGTTCCCGGCATCGGGTGAACTCATGCGTGCCCACATGCCTTCCTCCGAATTATTCACCAACGGAAACCGCACCCGGATGCGCTCCTCACCGTCAGGATCTTCAAGGTCAGTGACCACACCAATTTGTAATCCGGTCGCATTGCTCATAAATCCGAAATGACCGGTAGCTCCTCCACCACCTATTTTTTCAGAATACCAGTTGGGTTGCAAGCCAAAACAAACTTTGGTGATGAACTTTCCCTGTATCTGCTCATGTGTTACACAACGTACAAACACCGGCCCGTTGAATCGGTTTCCAACACCATTAAGTGAAATGAATTGTGCGGGCATCAGTTGCGGATACCCCTGAAATGAAACGCTGCCCCGTATTTTACTGAGGCGCTGAAACATGAGCCGGGCTTCGGCATAATGCTGAATCTCATCACTTGCAAAATTTCCGGTAGCTATTATCAACTCCTCCTCCCCGTTGTTTGCCATTCCCGCTAAATCCGTTGCGTTTAAGTCACCGGCCTGTTGCCAGGCAGGTTCACCGGCCTGCGATTCTGTGACCGCCTGCCCGGAAGGGTCCCAGGTTTTTCCTTTCAGGGATTTCCATTGTTCCCGGGCATCGATCTCTGCATCATAATCAAGCATGGTTGCGCCGTGCAATACATCGAGTGCCGGGCTGCCGTTAAGGTCGGGTGCTTTGATAATGATCTTGCCGTTATCAACGGTGCAGAGTTTGCCCATTCGGTTGGCCCGCTGTACCATAAAATCCCAGTCGCTGATCCAGTACTGCAGTGCCTGCTTACACACAAACGCTGATGATTCAATGTCACTTTGCAGATTATATTTCGAGCTTAGTTCAGAAGCAATATCGCTATCACTCATGCCGGCAAAATGTTTACTTTTTTTTCCAACGGTCATCTTCACGGCTTCATCTTTACAGGTTATCACCAATACAGAATGTGCCTCGCGTATTTTTACGGCATGGGTGGTAATAATACCCTTAAACACGGTGGTTTCATCACTATGATAGCCCAGTTTGATCTCGATTTTTTTCCCCGGAATAAACAAATCGGAATTGCTCTGTTCAAAGTCGCCGCTCGATGGATCGCCATCGGAAATGGTGATCACAGCTGCCGGAATTTTATCAATCTCCTTCGTTACCTGAACTGAGATCACCGATACCTCCTGCGGAATCGCATTCCCTTCCACCAGCAGTGTGCAGGTGGCGAGGTCAGGATTCTGTGAGGTAGGTATGTTGCGTGCCGCGGTCATGCGTTGCGTTATTTAATGGGTGGAAACAGAATTTTGGTACCCCGTTTAATATTCCGGAAGCCCGGCATTTTATTGGCTTTTGCCACATCAATATAGTACGATCCATCCTTATAAATCCGGCGGGTAAGCAAGGGCAGCTTATCATCCATGTTGAAAGAGCGTTCGTGAGTGATATCGGGTGATTTGGCCCCTTCAAGTAAAACGGCATCCTGTGCGCTGATGGCACTGATCAGGCTGATATGGGCGATGGCACGGAGCGGACGGGCATCGGGAGAAAAAAGTTTGTAATCGATGTCGAGTGCCGTTAGTGCGCCTTTGAAAAAACCATCGAGGCTACCCCAGAAAAGTTTTATAAAATGCGGGCGGTGCGTATCACCGTTGGTGGTCACACAAAATTTCTGCAACAACTCAATTTCCTTCGAGATATCCTTTAACCCGTCGGTTCCTGCCGTAAGTGATACATTCGTTGGCGAATCCATAACACCGGTACCATCGAGCAGTACATCCAGTTTGAACTCCTCGGGTTTGGTTTTAAAATACGTGCCGTTCTTTTTATTTCCCTTCTCTTTAATTTCACTGTATTCCACCCCAAACTTCCGGGTAATTGTCTCCGGATTGGCCAACACCTCAAACTGAGATTTGCCATCAATGGTCACCTTGGTGCTGTAACCACTGTCTTCATAGGCTTCAATCCGAAGCTTTTCAAATTTTGCCGGAATAAATGTGCTCATCGTTCGTTCATCCATTTAAGTTTTTCAAGAACCGCCTCGGTACAGGCTTTTATAAGCTCTTCTTTTTTCTCCTCGTCATTACCGGATGACGTGTTTCCGGTTGCGGAACCGGATGCCGGCGGGGCATTATTTACGGTAGCCCGTACCAGCAGTTCGCGTATTTCAATTGGCATGGCAGTTTGATTTAAAGTATGGTTTGCAGTTCAAAATATTTATACGATAGTATCAGTGTTTCTACCACAATAGCATTATCGCCGGCATTAAAATTACTGACCTGCCACTTTTTCGGGATGGCCCCAACTACCTTCCAGTTGTAGATCGGTGCATGATTTTCATCGAGAAGAAAGATGAGCAGATCGGCCGGTGAAAAAACAAAACTGTCGAATGCATCGCGGCACCAATCGCGCAGCAGTGAGCCCTGGAACATCCCCCGCTTAAGGGTCAGATCATCATACTTGGAGCGAACCGGCAACTGATGTGTGAACCGGTTCTGCCCACCTTCTTTAAAACTTTCCATCTCCATCTCAACATTCAGGCCGCTTACTTCCATAAAGCGCGCATCCTGAGGCGAGGGGATCCCGGGAAGGTTGAAGGTAACCACAAAATGGAACCCGACAGGCGGATAGATCAAAGCCGGCATTGCTGATTTGTTTTATGCGGTAATCATTGACAGCCCTTCATGAGCAATCTCAATCGTTTCAATGGCCACCTCATTGCCATCCGCTTTCAGGTCGGTAGCATTCACCTTTACCGGCCAGGCATTCCGCACCTTCCACACAAACACTGGCTCGTGATTTTCGTTCAGTAATGAGATGGTGATATCGCGCCGTTCGATCTGATTCAGATTGTGGGTATTCCACCATTGATAAAATTCATTGTCG
>JBGAVF010000004.1:0-24973 GCA_044228315.1 Bacteroidia bacterium
CGGGAAATATCTTTCCCCCGCCTCTCTGGAACGGCGGTTTCTTGCCGGAATAACTCCCGACCTTTCCGATGTGCCGGTGTCGGAACAGTACCTGCAAGCGTTACAGCAAAAAAACATTACTGTACTGAATAGTTCCCGTTGGCTGAACGCGGCCCTCACCAGCATGCAACCCGAACAACTGCACGAATTACTGGTACTCCCGTTTGTATCGGGAATTGAGGTATGGTATGATTATCCCGCAAACCGAACAGCGGTAACAGGCACACAAAACCTGATCAGTTACGGGGCCTCCGATATACAGAATAAAATGGTGCATGTTGATTATCTCCACGATCAGGGATTCACCGGAAATCGTGTGCTGGTAGGTGTTTTTGATGCCGGGTTTAAAGATGTAAATACCTTGAACGCCTTTGCCTATATGCGATCCAAAGGCCGTATACAAGCAACACGTGACCTGGTGAATAACGACGGAGATGTTTTCTCAGACGATACGCACGGCATGAATGTACTTTCCATTCTGGCGGCTAACCTTCCCGGCACATTGGTAGGAACCGGATTCGATGCTGACTTCATTCTTGCACGCACCGAAAATTCTTCCAGTGAAAATCATTCGGAAGAATACAACTGGCTTCGCGCCGCGGAATGGGCCGATAGTATGGGCGTGAAAATCATACAGTCGTCACTGGGGTACAGCGATTTTGATATTGGCCAAACCAGTTACACCCAGGCCGATATGGACGGCAAAACCACCATCATCAGCAAGGCGGCCGCCATGGCGGCCCGCAAAGGAATACTGGTGGTGAATAGCGCCGGCAACGAAGGCAATAAGTCGTTTCGTAGCATTACGGCCCCGGCCGATGCCGACAGCATACTGGCCGTTGGTGCCGTTGATGCCACCCGGGTGCATTCTCCCCTGAGCGGTCACGGCCCAAGCGCCGATGGACGCGTGAAACCGGATGTATGCGCCATGGGCGGAGGGGCTTCTTTTTATACTACATCGAATACCGTTGGCCAAGGTACCGGTACCTCCTTTTCGGCTCCGGTAATCAGCGGACTCTGTGCCTGCCTGTGGCAGAAACATCCATATGTTACCAACCTGGAAATAATTGATGCCATACGACGCAGTGCCGACCGTTATAACACCCCCGACACTTTGTATGGATACGGAATACCGGACGCTTTTATAGCCGATACGATCCTGACCCGGATCGAAAAAGGAAGAGGCATAGCGCCTCAATCTTATTATAATGCCATCAACTGGTATGTAGATGGAAATCAATATCTGCATTCGGACATGATACCCGATACGGAAATGAATCTGACACTCATCGATATGAGCGGGAAAACCATACGCTCCATCCTTTTCACAGGGGAACCGGAAAACCTTTCCAACCTTCCTTCCGGGATTTATTTCATTCGCATCAACAATCAGTACGCCGGAAAAATAATACTGCCATGATCAAGAAACTGATCCTTCCACTCCTCCTTCTAGCCATTGCACACACCCGGGCACAGGATGCCACAGCCGGTTTGCTTTCATCTGCACCGGAATTCAGAATACATAATGCCTTACGAAATCAGCACTCGGTCACCTTCTGCGGACAACCATCCTCGTTTGCCGAGATGCCAAACCGGCGCACCTTCCATGCCGAGCAGGGCACCTGGCAGTTTCGTGTCAGTATACCCGAAGCCAGTACCGGTCACGGGCAAAGTATATTGTCGAAAACCGACCCGGTGAGTTCCTACGGTGGCATTCATGTGTATGAAGACAGCGGACGTATTGCACTGCAGGTGAAAAGTTATAACAACAGCGTTACCCTTACCCTGAAAGGCAGCAGAATAGCCGGGAACGGACCGCACGATATTGTGATGACATACGAGAACTTTTCAACGGTTCGGATCTATGTGGACGGGGTTCCGGATGCAGAAGGCAAAGCACCGTATTTCCTTTTCTGTGACGCACCGGTGCGGGTAGGATGCAGCCTCGATACCTTCTGGAAACCGCTGAAGGGAACTGTGAGTGATATTGTTATTTTACCCACCGTGAAAAGCGCCACACAGATTCAACAGGAATACCGGGCTGCACATCCTGAAATACTGCAGGTGCAGGTGTTGCCCAATCCTTCCAAAGACCAGCTGCTGATGATGCTCCCGGCCGATGATACGGTACTGGTCACAATTATAGATGTAAACGGAAATATTGTGCTCGAAACACAAAGGGAAGGAAAAGCTTTCTCGGTTAATACAGAAGCAATGGTTTCAGGAACGTATTATGTGCGATTGAAGGGCCGTGCTGTTTACCCGGTTCAGAAGATCTGTATTGCCCGATAGACGTCAGATCTTCAACAATCCGAGCATACTTTTTATTTTCAGTTCCAGCACACCAAAGAATGCTTCTTTAATAATTCCACCCGACATTTTTGATTGTCCTTCCTTTCGGTCGGTAAAGATGATGGATACTTCCTTTATGGTAAAGCCCGCCTTCCATGTTTTAAATTTCATCTCGATCTGAAACGCATAGCCTTTGAATTTTATGGCATCCAGATTTAACTTTTCCAGAACACGCCGGTGATAGCAGGCAAAGCCCGCGGTGGTATCACGCACGCTCATGCCCGTAACAAAACGCACGTACATGCTGGCATAATAACTGAGGATCACACGGCTCATGGGCCAGTTCACTACATTCACGCCATTCACATACCGTGACCCAACGGCCAGATCGGCACCTTCTTCAGCACAGGCATCATGCAGGCGAATCAGGTCATCTGGGTTATGGCTGAAGTCGCAGTCCATCTCAAAAATATACTGATAGGTATGTGACAGGCACCACTTAAACCCTGCAATATATGCCGTGCCAAGCCCTTGTTTTCCGGGACGCTCCAGCATGTGCAAGCGGGTACTGAACTCCTGCTGCAAATGCTTCACAATGGTGCGGGTTCCATCCGGTGAGTTGTCGTCAACAATTAATATATGCAGTGGCAACGGCAGCGAAAAGACCTTGCGGATCATGCGCTCCACATTTTCCTTTTCGTTGTATGTCGGGATTATGACAATGGTATCACTCACAGGGTGCAAAGTAATTGAAAGATTTTATTCTGATTTCAAATTTTTTGATTTTCCCTCCACTTTAACGTGTATTACCGGCTACTACGCTTTTTGAAGGGTGAAGGCAAAGGTGGTGCCCACATTGATGGCACTGCGTACATTAATATTTTGCTGGTGTGCCTGAATAATATGTTTTACAATGGCAAGCCCAATGCCGCTGCCGGCCGAACTTTTGCGGCTTCGGTCAACCCGGTAGAAGCGTTCAAATAACCGGGGCAGATGTTCTTCGCTGATGCCGATGCCGTCATCGGTAACCTCAACCAGTATTTCTTTATCCAGTTCATAAAATTTAATACGGGTTTTCCCTCCCTCCTTGCCGTATTTGATGCTGTTATCCATGAGGTTGCTCAGCACCTGTGTAATACGTTCCTTATCGGCATACACCATTTTACGCTCACCGGTCGACATTTCAATGATGATATTTCTGGAACGTGCTTTTTCATCAAGTGTCATAGATACTTCACGCACCAGACTGGTAAGGTCGAAGGAAGAATAATTCAGGGGCATTTCCCCACTATCGAGTTTCGATATTACATCCACATCGGCTACCAAAGCACACAGCCTGTCGATGTTCTTTTGGGCCTTGTTCAGAAACCGCTCGGTAATTTCGGGGTCCTGTGCTCCGGCGTCAATCAGCGACTGTACATAGCCCTGAATATTAAAAAGAGGGGTTTTTAATTCATGTGATAGGTTGCCCAGAAACTCTTTCCGGTAACGGGCATTCTTCTTAAGCGTTTCTATTTCTACCGTTTTCGACTGTGCCCATTCGGTCACTTCCTTTTCGATCTGTTTTATAGGATCATCGCCGATGGTGTTACCAAGGGCCTGTTTCAGATCTTTGTCGATCTTCAGGTTTGAGATCAGCTTGTATATAAGACTGATTCGGAACGCAATAAACCGTTCCACTGAAAAAAGAATTACAGGGAAGGCAACAAAGAATGCGATAAGTGCTATATAGCCGGAATTCAACAGGCCAACCACAAAAAAATAACAGCTTATATAAACAACCACCGCAATGGAAAGGGATACCAGAAAAGCTAGGGTGCGGGGTTTCATCCGTGGCGGAGGGGGCTATTAGATCTTACTCAGGATTTTCACCTCTTCCATGGTAGGTGTGGTGCTGCCACCGGTATTTTCAAGGGTGATACAGAATGCGTCGGCCCGTGGGATGTTCTTCATTTGCTGCACATCCGTACCTGTATCGAACTTAATGGTGCCGGCATCTATAGCCTTGCCTTCAAACATGGCCCAGAGTTGGTATTGTTTCCCTTCCGGCGGTTTCGGCAGGTTGCCCGGATTCAGCACCACATCGCGCGTGATCTGACACCAGTAGAGCAATACAAACTGATGCAGGCTGTCGTTGCCATCAATGCCTGCCAGTTTAAATTTCCGGGTGGATGCCCGGTTAATAAATTCAAGCTGTTGCGCTGTTACGGCTGCTTCTTTTTTAAGAAGGCTTATGGTATCGGTAAGTTGTGAGAGCGTATTTACCTGCTTTTTCAGCGATACATTTTGTTGCCAAAAATATATGCTTACAGCACTCATCAGAAGGAAGCCTGCAATTCCGGCTGCATAAGCCCAGTTAAACCGACGGGTTTTAAAATCGACCTGAAATGTTTTATTGCCCGCCTTGATTTTTTTCTGAATTTTATCGAAGGTATCGCCGGCCGGCTGTTGTTCGAAGCTTTCGGCAAAGCTTACCAGATTGTTTTCAATATGTGCTATCTCCTCCTTCAGTTCCGGGTTCAGGTTGGCCAGCAGGGCTATTTCCCGCATCTCACGTTCGCTGAGGGCGCCGCATACATACAGTTCGAGTTTGCCTGATTCTATGATCTCCTTATTATTCACCCTAGTAGCTGTTGATTATGTGAAGAATGGAAAGTATGACAATGAAATATTTCCGCAATTCGAGAATTGCATTCCGGCTTCTGGTTTTAACCGTTCCCAACGGAATCTTCAGAAATTCGGCAGCGGATTGCTGCGAGTACCCTCTGATAAAAAGCAGGTACACTACATCCCTGAGTTCCGGCTTCAGCTTCTCGATCATTTTATTCAATCCGATATGGTCGGGGTTAAATCCTGTTTCGGCCTCGCGGGTATTTACGGAATTTTCGGGCAACCGGTTCTGGTTGTCGTTCTTAAATTCTTTGCTGCGGGTTTTGTCAATGGCTGAATTCCGGCAGATATTCAGCATCCAGGTAAAGATGGTTCCCTTGCTGTGGTCGTAGCTCTGGGCATTCCGCCAGATTTTTATAAAGCTGTCCTGTAAGGTCTCTTCAGCCAGTTCCTCCGAATGAAGGATCTGAAAAATCACATTGTAAAGCGCTTTGGAGTAATTCTGATACAGCACTTCCAAACCCTTCTCATTACCGTCTTTCAGCAGTTCTACCAACTCATCTTCGGTGATATTGAATTTTTTTTTCAACGGGTACAGGTAAGGCGTACAGGTGCAAACGTATTAAAAAAACCTGTTAAAACGGCAGGTCATCGTCCTCGGCAGGTGGCTTTACCGGACTGTCGCCTGCCGGAGGTGGATTGGACGGGCCGGTGCTATATTTCATCGTAGGTTCCTGAACGGGGGTTCCTCCTGAAAGGCGTTCTACCTTCCATGCTTTTATATCACTGAACCATTTGCCCATATACTCACGCGACTCCAGATCGAAATATACTTTCACATTTTCGCCGATCTGCAAAGCATTCACTTGTGCAATGGTGTCGGACCAGGTGACGAAACAAATCTTTTTCGGGAATTTTTCTGTGCTGGTTTCTATTACAAAACCGCCTTTCTGCCAGGTACCGTTTTTTCCTTCTCCTGTTTGCACAGGAAGTATAAGGCTAAGTTTTCCGCTTATATCCATGAATAAATGTTGAATTGGTTTAAAGGGACAAAATTATTGCGTAATGGTTAAAACACCAAACACAATTGCAGGCTGCGGTTATAAAGAGGCTTACCTGCGCCCAGATAGGGATAGAAGGGCAAAGTAAGCGACTTATTCACATTCAGCACCCCGTATTGCGCCATGAGCTGAATGCCCACAACGTCGGAAATGCCGTAATAAAAACCACCCACCAGACCCAGATCGTAATTCAGAATATTCATGATCACCGGCTGCGGAACCGCCTCGCCTTTTTTATAGGCATCTTTACGGAACACCACCGATGGCTGTACGCCGGCAAAGGGGGTCAGTTTTATTTTTTGCGACACCCGGTAGCCAACCGTAAGGGGCACATCCAGATAGAACAGTGAGAGTTTTTCGAGTGATTCGGCCGGTGTGAAAGAAAATTTCCCTCCTTTTATGCAACCATTCACTTCTCCCCGGAACTGTATATGTTTTTTATAGGCATACTGTGCAGAAAGGCCCACCACCATGCCTGACTTGTAGTTGGATGAAGGCAACTCCTCCGATACCAGCTTGCTGAGATTGTACCCGAACTTCACACCGAAGTTCAGGTTCGGGCTCACGTCCCAGTCATCCCCCATCTCATTGCCTGTGTTTTGTGCAACCCCTTGAATCCCGAAAATCATCAGTGAAAAGATCAGGAGTAAAAAACTGCGTGCGGGCATATGTAAAGGTAACGAGGTTTAACTGAAATTAGTATAGTTAACGCCTGAATGTTCAAAGTGTTTTCCCTTTCATGGCTTTGCCAATGGCATCATCCATGATTCGTTCGGCAAAGGGCCGGGTAAATTCGTTGAGCGCCTCATTGCGTTTCAATATTTCATTACGGTCTCCAAGGGTTATGGCTTCGCGCAGGGCAGCAATGCGTGTAAGGGTTCCACCGGTTTCTTCGGCATTTAAAAAGTTGGCATTCTTCTCCATGAACTTCTCGCAATAATAAATGAGCTGCTCGGCCTCTGTTTTTGCCTCTATCAGCATGCGTGTATCCACATCATTACGGGCATTCTGCAGCGAATCCATAAGCATTTTCTCCACCTCGGCATCGGTAAGGCCATATTGTGGTTTTACTTCTATCTCTTGTTTTACCCCGCTTCTCAGCTCTTTTGCACTCACCATTAAAATACCGTCGGCATTGAGCATGAAAGCAACTTCCACTTTGGGCAGTCCGGCGGGCATGGCAGGCACTCCTCTGAGTTCAAAGGTGGCCAGCTTGCGGTTTTCGGCTACCAGGTCACGTTCTCCCTGATACACCGTGATACGGATATTGCTTTGTCCGTCGACAGAGGTTGTGTACTGACGGGCCGCACGGGCCGGTATTTTATTGTTGCGGGGAATGATCACATCCATCAGTCCTCCCAGGGTTTCAATACCCAGCGACAAGGGGGTTACATCGAGCAAAAGCACATCGGTACGGTTTCCGGCAAGCACATCGGCTTCTACGGCAGCACCCAGCGCCACCACTTCATCGGGATTCAGGTGATCGAGCACCTCTGCCTTCCCGAAGAAATCGGAAACCCGCTTTTTAACATAAGGGGTACGGGTACTTCCGCCTACCAGCACTACTTTTTCGATCTGTTCCATGCCCAGCCCGCTGTCGGCCAGCGCCCTCTGGCAGCATTGTATACTTTTATCAATGAAAGGTGCTATCAGGGATTCCAGCGTAGCGCGGTCCAGATCCAGGTTCCATCCGTTCTCGGTGAGTTCAACCGTATCGCGCACAGATAAGAGTATTTTTACCTCCTCCGCCTTCAACCGCAGCCATTGGCTGAGACTTTTATCCGCCAGAATGATTTGCGGATCTTTATGGTTCTGTTTTATCCAGTTTAAAACCACTGCCTTGTCGAAATCGTCACCGCCCAGAAATGTATCGCCATTGGTACTCAGCACATCGAATACGCCGTTCTCTATGCCCAGTATTGAAATGTCGAAAGTACCCCCGCCCAGATCATACACTGCGATATGGTGATGGGTGTTTTTATCCAGTCCGAGTCCGTAGGCAAGACTGGCGGCGGTAGGCTCGTTCACAATACGCAGCACATCCAGTCCGGCCAGTTTTCCGGCATCCCGTGTGGCTTGTCGCTGGCTGTCGTTGAAGTAAGCCGGTACGGTAATTACGGCACGTTTTACGCTGGTGTGCAGATAATGTTCGGCCCGCTCCTTCAGTTCTTTCAGTATAAGAGCCGAAATTTCTATAGGTGTATAATACGAATCGTGAATACGGATCTTCACCAGCCCTTCCTTGTCTTCATCCAGTATTTTATATCCGAAGTATTGCTGCACATTTTCGAGGTCACGGAAACTTTTTCCGAGAAGCCGCTTTACCGAATATACCGTATGCTCCGGGTCATCGATAAGATGCTGCCGGGCACTTTGCCCAACCAGTGTTTCTCCAATGGGTGTAAAATGCACGATCGACGGAACAATGGTAAACCCTTCGGGGTCGTTGAGGGCATACGGTTGCCGGTCGTCGTTGATATAAGCCACAAGGCTGTTGGTAGTACCCAAATCAATACCAACAATGATTTCTTCCTTTTGCAAACTGCCTGTGGCAATATTGATCGCTACTTTCGCCATAATGAGGTGCAAAGGTAAACATCCTAACCGTACATGTAAAAGAGATTGTGGGACCGGAAAATGATACCCGATTAAAGCCGTATGGCTATATCATAGGGAGCCACAAGAGATACAGGGGTTACCCGTTCTTGTTTTTCTGAAAGAAGATTATAAACACCCAACCCACAACCAGAATCACCAGAGCGGTGAAAAGTAACACACCGGCAAACAGCTTTTCGGATACAGAGCGGGGATGTGAAACAGGTTTCATAGATTTTTTCTTTTAAAAACTCGTATGGCCCAAAGCACCGGTAGTAACACCCAGGCCAGCAATATGAGTAACGATAGCCACAAGCCGATGCCACTGCCAAAAAGGTCCTGGAATACCGCCCCGGTAAATCCCATCAGGGCCGAGATGTCGAGTTTCAGCAGTACGATGATACGACCGAGGTCGATAGGATTTAAAGCAGCCAGTATGACCACCAGCTTTTCCAGCGGATAATTATTAAATGCAAAAAGAAGTGCCAGCACCAGGCCGTCGTAGATCACGGCAAAATAGAACCACAACAGCAAGGCAAGCCCAATACCTCTGGCTTTTTCGCGGCTGCTCACCGCGGCAAGAAATGCGAGTGAAACAAAAACCAGTGTCAGGGCAATAGTGGAAACAGAGAGCATGAGGGCCGTTGACGACGGAATAAACGTTAATACCGGCAATACGATGCCAATAATTCCGGCAATCAGCATGGCTGCTGAAACCCCGATGTATTCTCCCATTAAAATGGAGGTACGGCTTATGGGCTGGGCCACCAGCAATTCAAGAAATTCGTAGGCATTGTAAAAATAGGTAGCGGAAAAAATAACACTCACCAGCGGTACAATAATGATTACAATGCTTAGCAAACTCACAATACTTTTTGAATGATCTTCTTCCAGGTAGAAAAGACTGTAGCTAATGCACAGCAATAGCAAGGCATACAGTATGATCACCTTACTCCTCAGAATATCATACATCACCTATTTACTGATCTTTAACATGGTGTTTTTTTATTGAATAAGTTTCGATACTGCTTTCCCGAGGCGTACTTCACCGGTTTCGGCTTTAATTTCTTCAATGCTTTTAAAGAAGTGGATCTTTCCTTCATACAGGTACATCACACGGTCGGCCATTTCCTCCACCTCACTCATAATATGAGAAGTAATGATGACGAGTTTACCTTCCTGTTTCGACTTCAGAATTTTATCCTTCAGTATTTCTGCCGAAACAGGATCGAGGCCCGCCGTGGGTTCATCAAGAATAAGAATGCCGGGCCTGAACAAGAAAGCCAGTGCAGCACTTACTTTTTGCCTTGTACCGCCGGATAATGTACCCAGTTGTTTCTGAAACATGGACTCGAGCTGATAGGACTGAATCAGCTCCTCATCGTATTCACTGCAGTCTTTGCGCAGGTCCTTGATCATCCGGAATAAATGACCCATCTTCATATTGTCGGGGAAGCGCCCGATCTGTGGCATATAGCCTATATTTTTACGGTACTCAAAACTGTACAATACCGATTTGTTATCGATCAGCAGATCACCACTGTCGGGCATTACCATACCGAGGATGCATTTAATAAGGGTGGTTTTACCCGATCCGTTGGGGCCGATCACTGAAACCACTTCTCCACCGCCCAGTGATACCCCTACCCCGCGCAGTACCTGCAATTTGCCGAAGGACTTATGTATATTCTGAATTTCTATCATCGCTTTATTTTTCGCATTACAGGGTGAAGGTCCGATATTTTATCAGGCATCACTGTGGGTACCGCCTTCTCCATCCGGTCCATGATCATGGTGATGAGGCTACGGTACAGCATCATTGAATACGGCATTTGTTCTACTACCTGAGCATACAAACTCACCGGCCGGTAAGGGATATCCCCCAGCCCGTCGTGGTTAAGATCATATCCTTCATATTTATCCCAATAGTTATGGTCGATGTAATTCTGCTGCAACGACCCGTTGGTTGAAACATCAAAAGTATTCCCTGAAAAATTATTGTTCTGTAAGGTGTCGTCGAGGCAGTCGGCCATTAACCGGATCGCAAATCCATTTCTAAACATATCGTTTTCACGCATATTGACACGGTTGCATCCTTCTATAAATATACCGATGGTGTTGTTACCGAAAACATTATGACTCACTATGCTGTTATGAATTTCCTTTAACAGCAGTCCATACGCCGAACCTCCCCAGTTATCGATAAACTGATTATACTGCATCTCCACATTCTCGGAATACATGATGGCCACGCCGGTGCCGTTGTTGCGGAAAATATTGTACATATAGGTATCGTTGTTGGAATACATGAAGTGTAATCCGTAACGGAAGTTTTTTTCACTCAGGTTATTATCGATCCAGCAGTGCTTTGCGAATTCGAAATAAATACCATCGCGGTGTCCTTCGCTGTGATTTCCGGTGACATGAATCCATTCACACTTCCACAAATGAATACCGTTACCGGCATCCGATCTGCCATAGGATGCGCCCACCATATGGTTCCCTTTTACAAGAACGTTCCGCGAATCACTGAGATAAATCCCGAAGAATGTATTGGTTAGTTTGTTATCGAGAATTTTTACATTTTCGGCCCTGAAAACCCGTATGCCGGCATAATCCTTTATGCTACCCATTTTAGTATTCATCACCTCAAAACCCTGAACAGTTACGTCATTGGCCAGAACGGTAAGTACTTCATCGCGCAACTGCCCGTCGAGCACCGGGTAATTCTCCCCAATTAAAGTTACGGATTTTGAGATGAATATATTGATGCAGGGATACACCGCCTTTTTCACCATCACGGTATCGTGCGGTTGGCATTGTTTCAATGCTGTTTCAATATCAGGTACTGTGGTGCCCGGTGCCACCCATATACGGGAGGCAATCAGTGTTTGACTCAGCAACAGGATCCCGATAAAAAATGCATGTTTTATCATTCGGCTTTCATGGAAGCTTTAAGCTCTGACCATGTAAGAAGTTTTCCTTTGAATTCGGTGGCCAGTTTTTGGGCGGTGACTTCACTGCTGAATGAAGCCAAACCCTCTCCCATCGGGCTGATGATATAAGCACATTGTACAAAAAATGCCTTCGATAACTCAACCAGTTCTCCGGGTTTTTCGTAGTCGGCCACCCAAATGGATGACATATCACGTTCCCTTTCAGGATCTTTTTGAACGTAATGCACTAAACATTCATCCGAATCAAAAACGAAAATCTTTCCTTTTTTGCTGATGAGTTCAGCGCCGAATTTTTTATCCATGATCGTCATGCGGCAATGCTCACAGGCATCTTTTCCGTAGTTGATCGGACGAACAGACGTAGAGCAGGAAGCCCATAGAACGGCTGTCAGAAAAAAAATAACTATTCTCATTGGTATAAAATGTAATTATAGTTTGAGGTTCAAAAAACCCATCATTTACCACTCATTCCGGAGTAACATCAGCCTGCACTGCTCCTCACAGATACAAGTTTATCTTTTCAATTACTGTGTTTTATTTCGGTCACAAGTTACGGGCTACCCGCTTTTTCCTCCAGTCACCAATCACGTACCAGGACAGAATTGTTACTGCAATAAAACCGGGTACAATAATAAGATATCCTCCCGTATCGGGAAATGAACCGGCAAGAAAATTAAGTAGTTGTTTATATCCGAATAACGGAGGTTGATAGGCCATACCGGGCACTTTAATGGCGGCATGATCATTCAGGTTATGTCCGTAATCGTACTCCCACTTCCAGAAATCATAGGATCCCCAGATGCCGCAGATAATCATGTAAACAACGTATATCCAAAGCAGGAAGCGGCGGTTAAAAATAGCGGTCAGCAAAGAAATGGCTATCATGGCAATTACCAGATACGGCATTACCGCAAACTCCTTAAAATTACTTTCCAGGATCGGCTTCATGCCAATGTAGTGATTCAACCCGTTGATCTGGTCGAGATTTCCGGAGAGTTTATTCACCCATATTTTCAACTCCAGTCCTTCCGGATACTGAGGGGCATCGAGAGAGATGCTCCAAACCGGAACATAGAATGAGAAGATCATTGCCAGTCCCCCCAGGGCAATAAGGATTCTTGCTAACCACGATAGCTTTTGCATGGCTGATAAAATTAATGATTCTTTGAAAAAAAGGGCAGAAGCAGGAACAAACTTCCATTGCTTCTGCCCTCGAATTGGATGCGTTTTACTTGGTTTCTCCGGTAGAGAACTTCAGCGGAACTGAGGAACCGGCCGGTGATACCCGGATATAGCCCTGCATTTCCTGGTGAAGTGCTGAACAGAAGTCAGTACAATACATCGGGAACACACCAGTAGATTTCGGTGTCCATTTCAGTGTCTGTGTTTCACCCGGCATAACAAGCAATTCTGAATTGGCAGCACCTTTCACTGCAAATCCGTGTGGCACATCCCAGTCCTGTTCAAGATTGGTAAGATGGAAATATACATTGTCACCTAGACGGACACCTTCAATATTATCCGGTGTAAAGTGTGAACGGATGGCGGTCATATATACATGCACATCATTTCCTTCACGCACCACTTTGGCTTCGGCTTCCGACTTCGCTGCATACTTGTTGGTGTTTTCTTCCAGTTTGTAGAATTTCTTCTGATTCTTTGTGATCAGGGCAGCCGGACAAGCCTGTGCATAGTGCGGTTCTCCAATGGTAGGGAAGTCGAGCAACAGGTTCATTTTTTCACCACTGATATCGATGAGCTGGGCCGATTGGCATAATTCAGGACCTGTAGGCAGGTAGCGGTCTTTGGTAATTTTGTTCAGTGCAATCACATATTTTCCATACGGTTTTTTAGTATCACCCATTGGAACGCAAAGGTGGCCTATTGAATAATAGGTAGGAATACGGTCAAGCACTTTTTGTGTTTTCACATCCCATTTAACGATTTCAGAGGATACGAACATAGATGTATAGGCATTTCCTTTATCATCAAATTCGGTATGCAACGGACCCAATCCCGGTTTTTCAACTTCGCCTTGTAATGCGGCTTCATATTTAATAATCGGAACACCGTCGAACTCGCCTTCAAACGATTTGGCAGCAATGGCATCCTGAATCTTTTTGAAAGAGAATACCGGAATAACGGCAGCGAGTTTACCACTGGCCACGATGTATTCACCGGTTGGGTTCACATCACAACCGTGTGGTGATTTCGGACAAGGGATGAAATAAATGATGTCTTTCAGTTCACGTGTATCAAGCATCATCACTTCGTTCATTTCAGTAGAAGTAGTAGAATGTGATGTTTCGCTATAGGTATTATGCATGTATTTGCATGGCCATTTTTTTGCCTTTCCGGCAGCCAGATATTCTTCCGCTTTTTTCCAGTTCACAGCCATGATAAAGTCTTTGTCTTTCTGGCTGGCATTAACTTCCAGCAATGTATTGGCTTGCTCTGTATTGTAGCACGAGAAGAAGAACCATCCGTTTGAAACACCTTTTCCGGCGCGGGAAAGGTCGAAGTTAACGCCCGGTACCAGCAACTGGAATGCGATATTCATGGCACCTGATTCTTTATCCACTTTTACAAACGAAACGGTACCTTTAAAGTTGTCTTTATACGTGTTGATGGCCACATCGGTGTTGGTACCGATCGGCACACTAAAACGGGTAGCACCTACTACATATTCTGTGTTTTCCGTACAGTATGGTGATGGGTGATTTCCCCCACTATTTGGCAATTCAATAATTTCAGTAGTGCGGAAAGTAGACAGGTCTACACGGGCAATACGGGGTGTATTGTTTCCGTTGATAAAGATCCAGCGTCCATCGTCTTCTCCGTTGGTTTTCGATAATTCAGGATGGTGAGAGTCGTCCCATGGTGCATACCCGTGTGATGTGTTCAGCATGCCTTTGGTCTCTTCTGTATACCCGTATCCGTTTTCAGGATTTTGCGCGAATACCGGGATCACCTTTAGCAGACGTCCGGAAGGAATTCCGTATACCCCGATTTGTCCGCTGAAACCACCGGAAGCGAACAGGTATAATTCATCGTATTTGCCCGGGGCAACATACACTTTTGAGGCAGCATCGCCGCTTACAACGTTGGTTACCTTATTGGGTTTGCATCCCCAAAGAACGGCTGAAAGGCACAACACGAGTGCCGGTAAATAGAATAGGTACTTTTTCATATTGAAATAGGTTTAGGAAGTAAATGAATAAAGGGTTGATTTATTTTGTTGCGTCGTTTTTGCGCAGGTATTCAAGGATCAGACGGGCTTCGTCGTCAGAAACATTCTGAAAGGTCATTTGGGTAAGATGCACTTCGAGTAGCTTTTTAGCAGTAGGGTCTTTTTGAGTCATCTCTACCGGATTGGTGATCATATTCAGAATCCATGCCGGTTTGCGGCGTTCGGTCACTCCTTTTAATCCCGGCCCAACCACCTTCTGGTCGGTCGGTTTATGGCAAGCAGAGCATTTTGCGGTAAACAGTGTTTTTCCCTGTTCGGCTTTTGCATCATCAATAGCACCTACTGTTACATCTTTAAATTTACCAATGCCCTGTCCGTCATCGGGTTTTTCTTCAGCTACCATACTCTCCGGCGTACCGCCCGAGTTATTGGTATTTTCAGCGTCGCCGCCACAACTGAATAAAATAAGTGAAGTGCTGATGACGCCCATGAACAGAGCGTAACGAAGTGAAGTGAGTGTATTGAATTTCATATTGTATATGGGATTTTGGTTTCAAAATTAGATGCGTCTACCAGTGTGTTATCTGACCGTCGTCATACTGACAGGTGACATTAATCAATATAAAGACCTTTTTATCTTTTGTAGCAATATTAATACTTTATTGTCTAATTCATTTAATTAATAATTTATCGGTGCAGGTATGTCTCGCCTTCTTTTAATCCTTCTGCAAGCTTCTCGATCAATGCGTCTTCAAAAATCTTTTTCAGCATGTCGTTTTGTTCTTTCACCTGATGATGAATCGGACATGGCTTTAGCTCATTGCAGTTTTTCAGCCCCAGGGCACACTTGTTAAAAAACTGTTGTCCTTCCATGGCTTTAATTACTTCACTCACCGAAAGTGGTTTTTCGCGCTTGCCTAAAAAAAAGCCTCCGCCGGGTCCTTTGGCCGATTGAATTAACCCTTCGCGTGTAAGTTTCTGAAGTACTTTACCGGTAAATGCTTCCGGAGAATCGATCTCCTTTGCAATTTCCTTGATGGATAGCTTTTTGGCTTCACTTCCTTCTTTGCTGATATAAATAACAGCTCGCAATGCATATTCACAGCTTTTTGAAAACATATTCTTCTAAATTGATTTTGATTCTTGATTTGATAATTTCAGGGACCCTTTGCTCACAAGTATCTGCCAGCAAAGCAGCAACAATACAATACATTTCATTATGTCCGTAATGATATACAATGTGTGCAGATTGGATGCAGGGGGGACTTCCCCATGCTGTAAAAGTAAAACCCGCTCATTCAGCAATGGCAAAAGTACCCATGATTGCAATAGCAGTATTGCTGCTGCAGCCCCTGTGAGATAATACACGCGTTTTATGGCAGGCTCCACCACCAGCGTAGCTGAAAACAAAAAAAGAAAAGCGATCTCCACCTTATTCAAAGCAAAAAACACCAGTTTCCCGATGCCCGCGCCGAGAGCCATTGTTACATTCGGTGCGTAAAACTTCAGCGGCGCTTCCATAAAACTGATGGCAAGTATTTCACCGAGCCATAGGGCCGGAAGTAAATACTGCAGAAATAAGGTGGCTTTGCGCATCCCTGATTTTATAAACAAACGCAAAGATGCTACATGCCATTCCTTCTTCTATTGATAAAAGTCATGATTGTCCTTTTTATTGATTAGAGGTAAGGCGTACCCCTCTCGTTAAAAAGACATACTGAAAAATGATTTCTTATCTTGCGCCCCGATCCTATGGAACCCATCCGTTGCCCGCTGAGTCATTCCACCCGTTGTGAAATAACTGAAACATTTTCTGCTTCCCGGCTTCGAAGCATACAAAAGCAGCTTTTACCCGAATATAGTTTCCCGGAACTCAACGGGGTAAATGATATTTCACTGGTTCATTGCCGGGAGAATGACCTTCGGTTTTTCTACCCCGCCATTGAAGGTGCTGAAGGGTTTTACCGCCAATTACAACAATTCGACTGGTATTACACCAAGGAGAAGAATGAATTTTCCATCGCTTCTTCATACATTAAAACTACCGACACCGTGCTGGAGGTGGGAGCCGGCGACGGTAATTTCGCCGGGAAAATAAACTGTGCTTCCTACTGTGGCCTCGAATTAAACAAGGAAGCGATTACCGCTGCATCAGCAAAAAACATCACCCTGCTTTTTGAAACCGTTGAACAACATGCAGTATCGCATGCCGGCACGTACGATGTAGTATGCGCCTTTCAGGTTCTTGAACATATCAGCGATATAAAAAGTTTTGTAACACAATGCATCGCGTGTCTGAAACCCGGCGGTCTGCTGCTCTTTTCCGTGCCTTCGTATGAGTCGTTTTACACCCTTTCATCGAACCAGCGTCTCAACCTGCCTCCGCATCACTGCTCGTGGTGGAGCGATGCGGCCCTTCGTTCCATTGCAACACAATTCAACCTGCAATTCACCGCATTGCACCATGAACCGGCTGACGCACTGCATATGCAACTAATTGCACATTCGGTTGCTTTAACCTCGCTCCATGCATGGCTTGGAAGGCCCCTCAAAGCCGTGGATACTTCAATCACCTACCGGCTGCTTTCAAAACTGGCAGGCCTGCTGGGGAAATTCCTAAAGCCGGGGGTCTCGCATCCGCATTACCAACTGAGAGGGATGTCGGTAACCGCTGTGTACCGGAAATAAATAAGCATTTCTGACCCGCTGACGCCTGCGGAGGAACACATTGATTCTCATACGTTGTCCATTCTGAACCGGGCGATACGCCTGCCGGTATCTCACAATTGTGAATAAATGGGCCATCGCCGAAGGACAGGCGATTGCTTACTTTTGGTGAATAAATCCCATTGTACATGGAACTTATCCGGAAAATAGAGATTCTTACCCAGCATATACATGCATTGCTTGCACAGGTTGAAACCCTGAAAATACAGGAGTCACATCAAAAACAGCTGAACACAGAAGCCAATGATACAATTCACCGGCTTACCCTGGCATCGGACAAGCATGTGGCCGACATGGAAGCCCTGCAGCACGACCTTCAGCGACTGCGTGAGGAGCATGCAGAGACGGCCCGTAACCTCTCCGGGGCAGTTGATGAGCGCATGGCACTCAGCAAAGCTTCGGAAGAGATGCATGCAAAATACCAGCAGCTGCTTTCAGAAATACAGCAACTGCGTAAAAATGAAGAGACACAGCTGAGTCTGCAGTTCGGGAAAGAGAAAGAACAGGAACTGTTACAGGCCGTGAATGAGGACCTGAAAGAACAACTCATGGCATCCCAGCAACTGAACGGAGAGTTACAGGAACAGTTGCAGGCCCTGCGTATGCAAAACCGGGAACTGGAATCACACACAGCGGAACTGCGCAGTACAAACGAGTCTCTGGCTCAGAACAATAACGTATCCGCCGAAAAATACCAGTTTGAACTCTCGGCATTACACAGCAAAATATCGGAGTTGGAAGAGCAACGGGCGCAGCTGTTTCAGGAGAACAAAAATCTTTTGACAAAGATTGGCGTGCTGGAACCTCAGATACAGGAAAAAACAGAACAGGCCGATGCCCTCCTGCAGGAGCTCGACCGGCAGAAAACCCAGACTGAAGAAAATGACAGGGCTCCGGAGATTGCCCGTTTACAGCAGCAAACCGGCATGCTGGAGGCCCGGATCTCGAACCTGTTGTTCGAAAAAGAGCTGATTTTGAAGAATCAGTCGCATACCCCGGCCCCGGTTGATCCTCCGGCTGCGCAACCGGAATCCGCCCCTTCCGGCAATGAATCCGACCCCAGACTGGAACTACTTTACGCCGAATTGCACGATAGCCGGGAAACCAACCGTCAGCTTGAAAAGCGCATCAGCCAGTACATCGAGATGATGAACGAACGGTCGCATCAGGCCGAAATAATGCCGCAGGAGCCGAAAAATGCGGAAGAACAAAATAAAATTATTAAACTTGCACAAGCGATAGAAGGAAATTCGGTTGCGTCGAACATGGAACTGAAGGTAAAACTCGGTGAAATGATAAAAGAGATAGACCGTTGTATCGCAAAATTAAGCAGCTAAATCACGCTTTTGTAGATCAGAATAATGGCAAACATCACGGTAAATATCGGAGGCAAGGATTTCCCACTCACGGTGGAGGAACATGCTACAGCCGAGGTGAAGGATGCCGCCGAACTGATCAATCAAAAAATAACACATCATCAGCAGCAGTTTAAAGTGGATGTGAAAGATGCCCTGGCCATGTGTGCCCTGGAATTCGTCACCCAGCATTTGCAATGGCAAAAGCAATCTTGCAATGGCAAAAGCAATCTGCCCAATGGGAAACTGCCGAAAAAGGCATAGACCACTTGCTGGACCGGCTTCAGCAGTCGTAAAATTGTGTTCTTGCCTCTTAATTTTGCTCGTCCTGCTTCGCGTTAACCTGTATTTGTATTTATTAATTTTTTAACCGAAGAAGTAATTCATGGAAGATTTAATGTTGTATGCCCTTGTGGCATTTGTAATAGGTCTCGGACTGGGCATTGGGATCTATTTTCTCATTTATAACGCCCGTGCTAAAAGCGGTAAAGACCAGGCCGAAGCTGAGAAAGCCCGTATTCTTAAAGAAGGCGAAGTGCAGGCCGATGCCCTGAAGAAAACAAAGATCCTGGAGGCCAAAGAGGAAATTCTGAAGCTGAAAGAGGAAAACGAAAAGGAGATCTCTCGCCGCACCTCCGGCTTGCAGCAGCAGGAACAGCGTGTAAAAGCCAGCGAACAAAGCCTGAAAAGCAAGATGGAGCAGATGAACCGGAAAGAAGGAGAACTGGAAAAACTGCGTAAGGACCTAACCGCTCAGCTGGAGATCAACAAAGCCAAACATACCGAACTGGAGAAACACCACCTACAGCAGATCAAACAGTTGGAAACACTGGCCGGCCTTTCCGCAGAGCAGGCCAAACAACAGCTGGTGGAAAGCCTGAAAGAAGAAGCCCGTGCACAGGCCAATATCTTTATAAAAGACATTGCCGATGAGGCCAAGCTGAATGCCGCCAAGGAATCGAAAAAGATCATCATTCAAACCATTCAGCGTACCGCTGCCGAGCATGCCATTGAAAACTCCGTATCCGTTTTTCATATTGAGAACGACGAGATCAAGGGACGCATCATCGGCCGCGAAGGACGTAACATCCGTGCCCTGGAAGCCGAAACCGGCGTTGAGTTTATTGTGGACGATACACCGGAAGCCATCATCCTCTCCTGCTTCGACCCGTACCGCCGCGAAATTGCCCGCCTCAGTTTGCACCGTCTGGTTCAGGACGGGCGTATTCATCCGGGACGTATTGAAGAGGTGGTTCGTAAAACCAAACGCGACCTGGAAGAAGAGATCGCTGAGATCGGAAAACGTACCACCATTGACCTGGGTGTACACGGATTGCATCCGGAACTTGTGCGCCTGGTAGGTAAGATGCGTTACCGCTCGAGCTACGGACAAAACCTGCTGCAGCATAGCCGCGAAGTGGCCAACCTGTGCGCCATCATGGCCGCCGATATGGGCTTGAATGTGAAACTGGCCAAACGAGCCGGACTGCTGCATGATATAGGAAAAGTGAGTGATGAAGATCCGGAAATGCCGCATGCATTGCTGGGTATGAAACTGGCTGAGAAATACAAGGAGAATCCGATCGTATGCAATGCCATTGGCGCCCACCACGATGAAATTGAAATGACCGATATTATATCACCGGTGGTGCAGGCCTGCGACTCCATTTCAGGAGCCCGCCCGGGTGCCCGCCGTGAGGATACCGAGCAATACCTGAAACGCCTTGGCGACCTGGAAGCACTGGCCCGCAGCCACAACGGTGTGATCAACGCCTATGCCATTCAGGCCGGACGTGAACTGCGTGTGATCGTTGAATCCGAAAAAGTGTCGGATGCCGATGCCGATGTAATGTCGCTTAATATTGCGCAGAAAATACAAACCGACTTCACCTATCCCGGACAAATTAAAGTGACTGTGATCCGTGAAAAACGGGCTGTGAATTTTGCCAAGTAATACCCAAAAAAATCATCCAGAATAAAGAAGCCGGTGGTGTATACTGCCGGCTTTTTTTATACGGCAAAACGGATTTTCATCCTTTTTTTGCAACCTTTTCCCGAAATTTTGTCTATCCGTAAGAATACATGTATTTTCACATCATATGAGGGCACCGGTTCGCCTATCGGTATGGGTTGTTGGCTGCTTGCTCGTTTGCCTTGGGGTGAATGCGCAGTCTGACAGTGCTGTGGCTGCACCACACCCTTCCTCTCACCTTTCGTTCATTAAAAATAACGGGCAATGGAATCAGTCCTTTCGCTACAAGGCCGACGTTCCGAACGGGAATGTGTTTCTTGAAAACAACGGCCTTACCTATCAGTTCATTGCCGAAGAAAGCGCACTCGCTCTTCAAACGCAAATGCACCGGCATTTTGCCAGTGAGAGCAAAGAGCCTGTTGTTGCCCGCTTTCACGCGTTCCGCATGACGTTTAAAAACAGCAATGAAAATGCAGAGATCATCGCTTCTGAAAAAGACCAGACCTATCATAATTATTATATCGGCGATGATCCGTCGCTGTGGAAGTGCGGCGTTCCCCTGTATCATAAAATCGTTTACCGGAACATTTACAGTCATATTGATTACGAGATCTTCACCGCCAACCGCTCATTGAAATATAATTTCATTGTGGCGCCGGCCCAATCCATTGCACCCATTGTAATGCATTATGAAGGATGTGCCCTGAAGACGGATAACGGCAAACTCATCATCACTACTTCCGTAAATGAAATAGTGGAACAGCAA
This sequence comes from Bacteroidia bacterium, assembly GCA_044228315.1. Lineage (GTDB taxonomy): Bacteria > Bacteroidota > Bacteroidia > UKL13-3 > UKL13-3 > CAINMV01. The sequence goes on from JBGAVF010000004.1 coordinate 21,565, forward strand.
CCGTATGCCTATCAGCGCATCAACGGCACCATCGTGGAAGTGCCCTGTATGTTTGTGGTGAACGGTAACGATGTTTCGTTCCGCACCGGCACTTACAATACGGCCTATCCGCTTGTCATCGACCCGGTGGTGGTGTTTGCCACCTATTCGGGAAGCACTGCCGATAATTTCGGGTTTACCGCTGCCTTCGACAGTGAAGGCGATATGTATAGCGCCGGCATCACCGAAGCCAACGGGTACCCAACCACCACCGGTGCATTTCAGGATACCTTTCAGGGAGGTGTAGGCGGAAAAGGGGTTCAGGGCACCGTGAATTACAGGGGCTGGGACATCACCATCAGCAAATACAGCAAAGACGGATCAATACTAAAATATGCCACCTATCTGGGCGGACGAAATAACGAATACCCGCATAGCCTGCTGGTGGATTACAGCGATAATCTGGTAGTACTGGGCACCACCTATTCCTCCAATTTCCCGCATGCGGCCAACGCCTACGATGGTGTGCTGAATGATGTGGGAAATCAGGACAATACCGATATCATTCTCACCAAATTTGACCCGGGCGGTAAATTTCTTGCCGGCACCTATATCGGTGGATCACTGAATGATGGCATTAACGCAGCCGGACTGAGCTATAACTACGCCGATGAGTTCCGGGGCGATATAATTGCCGACAAAAGCAACAACTACTACATCGGTTCGGTCACCCAATCGGCCGATTTCCCGGCTCTGAATGCCTTGCAGGGCAATATGAAAGGCGTTTACGATGGGGTGGTTGTTAAGATCGACTCGGGCCTGAGTAAAATATTCTGGAGTACTTTCTGGGGTGGTACCAACGTGGATGGCATTTACAGCATCGACCTCGACAAGCAATCGAATGTATACGTTTCGGGGGGCACATTAAGCACCGACTTCAGCACCAGCACAGGAGCACATCAAACCACTTCCGGCGGAGGAACCGACGGGTTCATCAGCAAATTTTCGAACGACGGAAAAAAGATGCTGGCCAGTACATACATCGGCACCTCCCGGTACGACCAGACTTATTTTATTGAGATCGATAAGAAGGGACAGGTGTTCGCCATGGGTCAAACCGAAGGGCATATGCCGGTATCGGGCAGTGTGTATTCGAATAAAGACGGGGGACAGTACATCGTGAAACTTGACAGCACTTTAAGTAGCCTGTTGCTCTCTACTGTATTCGGAACGGGGCGAGGAGGCGGAACACCCGACCCCGACATCTCCCCTACAGCATTTCTGGTAGATAATTGCGACCTGGTTTACATTGCCGGATGGGGCAGCGATATAACCTACGGCAACAAACATTCGGGCAGCACCAACGGAATGCCGATTGTTACCACGCCGTACCCGCCCAAATATGCCACCACCGATGGTAATGATTTTTACCTCATTGTATTTGAACCCAACCTCACCGGCTTGCGTTATACAACATTTTTCGGGGGCAGCGCTTCCGAAGACCATGTGGACGGAGGTACCAGCCGCTTCGACAAACGCGGGATCATTTACGAAGCCGTGTGCGCCAGTTGCCCCAGCAGCCCAACGCCCATAAACGATTTCCCGACAGAACCCAAAACAACCGTAAAGTTCCCCAATAATGTAAGTCCGAGATGCAGCAACGCTGCCTTTAAAATCGACTTCCAACTGCAAACCGCCATCATCGCCGATTTCAGGGTAACACCCCGGGTGGCCTGCGCCCCTCAGGTGTTTTCTATGAACAGTAAGAGCAAGGCGGTGAGGTATTACTGGGACTTTGGCGACGGGGCCACCGACACCAGCGCCAACCCGCAGCATGCCTATGCAAAACCGGGTACGTATAAAATTCAACTCGTTTGCTTTGATACCAATACCTGCAACCTCTACGATACAGCGTTTGATGAAGTTACCCTGCTCAGTTCGGCGAAGGCCGATTTTACCTACGATATACAGTATTGCGAAAACAGGGTTACGTTCACCAACATATCTACCAATCAGATAAACTTTATCTGGGATTTCGGGGATGGCACTTTTGACAGTGTGAACATGAAACCGGTACATGTATATGCCAAGGCCGGGAAGTATACAGTGCGTCTGTTGGTAAACCGCAATTTCAGCTGTGCCGACAGCATTGACAAACCAGTCGACCTCGAACAATATACACCTATACCGATCGTGGTGCCGAATGTATTTACCCCCAACGGCGATAACATAAACGATGTATTTGAAGTGAAAGGCATTGACCCCAAATGCGATAAATTTGAGATGCGTATTTATAACCGGTGGGGTGAGAAGGTGTTTGAAACAAAAGACGCCGGTTACTGGTGGAACGGGAAAAATAACCACCTGCCTATGCCTGAAGGCATTTACTATTACACCCTGAAAGTGGAAGATTACAAAGGCAAGGTCACAAACCGTAAAGGAGAGGTGACCATTATACGTTAGGCTGGCAACTCCTTTCTTGCTTCTTTTTTTCTATGAATTGTGCGGTTTTTTAAAGGACACTAAAAAAGGTATCCTCGCAGTTGAACCGCAAACAAGATACAAACCACCAGCAAAGGCTGACCTGCTTTAGTAGTTCTGATACCGTTGCTGAATACGGCTCATCAGCTGCGCGAAAATAGGACGGGTAAATTCCACAAACAAATCCTGTGGCGGAGGCGGAGGCAATTCTCTTCCCTGGGTAAGTTCCAGGTCTTCTTTGGTAAGCGCCTTTACATCTCCCTGATAATACCCGAACTGATTTACCCAGGTATAGGCACCGGGCATTTTATCATTCTGTAAAATGGTATTTGTCTTTTTATCAATGATTTTCATGTCGAGCACCCCTTTGCTCTCCACGGTACGTCGGGTAACAAACAAGGTAGCTTTTGCCTTGCCGTAAACCTTTACAATGGTATCGCGTTTTGTTTCGGGAATATACACCTTGGTTTCTCCCACCACTACTGAATCGTTGATGCGTTCGCGTTGCAGTTTTTCAATGGTAAGTTGTCCCACCACAAAATCATCGAAACTCAGATCCAGGATCTCATCCACCCTCAGTTTCAGATTGGCAGCTTCGGTCTGGGTATAGAACTCCACGAATTTACTGATGCGGTTTTCATACAGGTGCTGAATGATCTTATTTTGAAAATAGTCGTTGCTCATCTTCAGGCTGTTGCTGTGCACTTCCACCGGTAGCACCACCACACGGGTGATAGCCCAGTCCATGGCTTCCCGCATCTTCGCATCGCAATCCTTAAAATTGCCCTGCATAAGTTGTTTGGCGCGCTCAAATTCGTTGTATGCGAGTTTGGCATCGTTCTTATTCTGTTTGTCGAGGAATTTTATGCCAAGGGCATAGTGCAGTTCAGCTGCTTTCAGTTTTACCTCATCCAGTTCGGTGGTATAGCGGCGGGCATTCACAATGCCT
>JBGAVF010000314.1:0-3106 GCA_044228315.1 Bacteroidia bacterium
GAATTTTGAAGTACGTATCAAGATACTTTCTGAATCGTATGCCGACCTGAAAACGAAACTGGCATCGAATGAATCACCGTTCCGTGCGGGAATGAATACCACCGTAGAAATCCAAACCAACAAAAAGGTGAATGTGATGTGCTTGCCGCTGGAATGTGTAACAACCCGCGACAAGAATGAGAAGGATAAGAAAACCACCCTTGAAGGTTCAACGGGCGTAACATCAACCATTGCCAAGGATGACCTGGAGCAGGTTGTGTTCTATGCCGACGAAGCCATGAAGGCTAAAAAACTGGTGGTGAGCACCGGTATTCAGGACGACAAATACATTGAGATCACATCGGCTATCGATGAAAAGATCAAAGTTATTACCGGCCCGTATTCGGCTGTTAGCCGCACCATGAAAGAAGGCGACAAACTGATTGTGGTGGAGAAGTCAAAACTCTTTGAAAAGTAATTTTTTGCATGATCCGAAATAATCTGGCCAACTATGTAACCTGCCTGAACCTGCTGTGCGGTTGCCTCTCTGTGCTGTACAGCCTTCGTATTGATTTACAGATGGCAGCCATTTTCATAATTCTGGCAGGTGTATTCGATTTTTTCGACGGGTTTGTAGCCCGGTTGTCAAACTCCAAAAGCATTATTGGTAAGGACCTCGATTCCCTGGCTGATGTAGTGAGCTTTGGTGTAGCTCCGGGTTTTATTGTTTTTGCCTTGTTTTTCTTCAATTTCCGGTTTGTGGGCATCGATTACGATCCGTTCAAAAACCTGTATGCGCTGTCGGCCTTTCTTTTACCTGTATGTGCTGCCTGGCGTCTGGCAAAATTCAATAACGATACCCGCCAGACCGATGGCTTCATTGGGATGCCGGTACCCTCCATGGGTTATATTGTGGCCGGGTTGCCCTTTATCATTTACCAGGGCAATACCCCCGAATGGCTGAGTGATTTTTTACTTCACCCGGTGTCACTTATTTTCCTGATCGTGCTGCTTTGCTATCTGATGCTGAGCGAAATTCCGTTGCTCTCATTGAAATTCAAAACCTACGGATTTAAGGAAAATATGCCCCGGTATCTTATTGTGATCAGCGGGGCCTTGCTGCTGGCTTTTCTGCAACTCAAAGCCATGCCGCTCATCATCATCAGCTTTATTGTGATCTCGCTTTTCAACCGAAAAGAAGAAGTCCAATAAATTTCCTAGAATAGATATTTACACAGTGCTATAAAAATCCCGGCAAGTGCTACGAGTACGCCGGGAATGATCAGTATCCATTTTACACGCACTACAGAAAGGTACAGGGAGAATTGCTTCTCGTGCATTTCATTTCGTAAGAATCCCAGCAGGAAAATGTTTTCAATGCAATCGCAGGCCCCGGGCACTATCCAGACGAACGGTAGCCATGCCGGCAGCGATGAAAACAGGGTGTAATTGCCCTGTACAATGGCGGCCGCATAAATGAATACGGAGGTATAACCGATGATAAAAAAGAAATCAAGAAAGGTGTTCAGGCGGAGGTAATTCAACGCATGCTCGTTGGCATTGGCCAAAAGGTTTTTCACCGTTTCAGGAGAATGCGAGAATTCAAGTTTCAGAACGACACGTTTTACCAGACCGGATTTCTTTTCGAGGCGGCTCAGCAGAAAAGAAATAACAACGCATCCAAGCGAAGAAATAAGCAATGGGATGTAAGGCATATAAAGAGGGGATTAGTTTTAGTTTTTTAAAGAACTACAGCATGGCTTGTCGTTCCTTCTTGAATTTTTCCCAATCGAAAGCATCGAATTTGCTTTCCCGTCCATCAATCCATACGGTTCCGCCCAGCAGAAACGTTCTGGCGGCTTCGGCACCTTTTATGAAGAGCTGTTTCTTCACTGTGTCGTTCAGGCCGAAATCGAGCCAGTTGAAACCGGCTACATCAATATGCCCGATACACTTTTCATACACAGCATTCTTCTTTAAAAAATCCCGGTCGTAATAAAACCGCACGGTACTGAAAATATGCCCGAGGAACGGAAGAAACTTCAACCGGTTTTTCTCAATGGTTTCCGAGTCGGTATGGTCTTCGTCTTCCAGTTTCACGCCGAAAGTGGGCATGCGGGCTACTTTTATAGACGGGTTGTGAAAAATATTGATCGGGAAGTTGGAGAGTATTCCACCATCCACAAAGCGCACCATATATGAGGTGGTATCTTTTTTCAGACGGCGTACCTGCTCGTACTGTTCGGCTACCAGCTGGCATTGCTGTATGCTGCTGCTGCGAATCACCGCTTCCGGCACATCCACGGTAAAGGGTTCGAAAAATACAGGGATCGACATAGAAGCCCGTACATAATCAGCCGGACTCACCGATGCCGGATCGTTCCAGTAATTGCCGGCCATGAGCGGAAATTCCACTTTGGTTTGGTTTGTGACATCGCTGGTGATGAGGGTGATGTACGGAGGGGTGATCGTTGTATTGCTCTCGGCCGGATCACGGTTGGGGTCGTTCCGGAGTTTCAGGTCTTCATAGTTTTTTTGCATGGCCTTTTCCAGTTCTGCAGTGGTGACCGTGTTGTTGCGCTGAAGAATATCCATGATCCATGCCCTGAACTTATCGCCGGGGTTGATACCAAAGCCAGCCCGGTCGAACCGGTACAGGTAATAAAGAACCAGCAGGGTACTCACCAGCAACGTAAAAAAAGTGCTGACGGCAAGGGTATCGAGTACGGTGGTGATAGTACTTTCGGTTATGAAGGGTCTTGCAATACTGAATACGATGAGAATGGCAAAAAGCACCATATAAAAGTATTTCAGAAAGGTGATCCCCCATTTGTTATTGATGAAAAGGTTGATGAAAAATTTACCGAACCGGCTTCCATCCACCAGGTTCCACAGGTCGTAATGAAGCATCTCATGTAAGATGATCTCACTTTTTGTGTCGTATGCGGCATAGTCTTCCTGATTTTTTCTGTCAACAGACGATAGCATAATGGTGTTGATGGCACCGGCACTGGTACCGGCCAGTTTCAGAAAGCGAAACCCGAGTTTTTCGAGTACATAGGTATAGCCCACCAGAGCCACGCCAAGTACCCCGCCGCCTTCCTGCACATAATTTACATACTGATAA
>JBGAVF010000315.1:0-3084 GCA_044228315.1 Bacteroidia bacterium
CGTGGCAATGCCGATGGCCATCCACACCAGCAATGAGAATAACTTACGCAGTCGCTCCTCATATACTTTCTCACTGATGGCTTTCCCGTTCACAATGGCCGGCATCAGGGAACTGCATATCAGTACCGGAATAAAGTAGAACAACTCGCTCAGCTTCACCGCTCCGTAATAATTACCGCTGGCATCGGCACCCAGCATCTTCAGCACCAGTACCTGGTCGATCTTCATGTACAGGATCACGAAAAGCGTCGACATGATCACCGGAATGCAGGAACGCAGATACAGCTTTGCCCATTCTTTGTTGTAATGCCAGTTGCGTATGTTCAATCCGCTGCGACCGTAAAAAATAAGCAACCCGGAAGAATAGATGAGGGCTTCGGCAATGAGGGTGATGGCGAACCATTGCACTGTACAATGGTAATACACCAATGAAAGTTTTATGATGGCCGAAACCGTTACACTGGTGAGTTGTACATACACATACCGGCGTGAGGTAACATTCGACTGAAAAAAAGCTTCAATCACTCCAAAGGCCTGCAGGTATGTACCGATCATAGAAAATACAATGATCCATAAATAGGCTCCTTCGTATTTATAAAAGGCATACCCCAGCACTACGATGAGTGTGATACTCCCCGATATGATGCGTAGCCAGAATGAAGTACCTAACAAGGCATCGCGTTGGTCGGGAAACTTCACCAGATCACGCACCAGCAGATTATTCAGTCCAAGGCTTGCGATGGGTCCGAAGAGTGAGGCAAAACTCAGGGCGGCTCCGTACAATCCCATATTCTGACGGCCGAGATATCGTGTAATGATAATACCTACCACGGCCATCGATAGCATACGGTATCCCTGCTCCGCAAACAACCAAACGGTATTCTTGGAATATTTTATCTGGTGCGTGCTGAACCCAAACTTCGCTAAAAAATCATCCACTACTTTCATGATACTATCAGGGTTTTAATGCCCAGGGGCTCACCGAGCCGGTCTTTCACTTCATCATCACCTACATAAAATACCTCTCCTGCTGTCAGTTGCATTTTCTGCAACAGTAACAATAACCCGCGGGTGTCGGGTTTTTCAATTCCGGCCTCTTCGCTGCTTACCAGATGATCCACATCGGTATCCAGTCCCAGACGCTGCAACTTCAGCACCTGCATTTCCGTGGTAAAATCGGTGAGGATACCGATCTTCATTCCGGCTTCATGCAGCGCATCGAACACCTCACGTACCCATGGCGTTATTTCCATCACCTGAAAGTAGGCATCCCAGAAAACGGCATTATAACGCAGCAAACCGGATTGCCATGAGTTAATGCCCAGTTTTTCAAGGGTGCCTTGTATATATAATAATCGGGAATGCATGGCGGCGGTTCCTCTGAGTCGGTGGTGCACCTGTTTCCGGGCCTCATCATACGCTCCGGCTACCTGTGCCTCCGTACGTACAAAGTCAGTGGCAATGGCTTTATGTAACGCTGCCATCCCGGCTTTATTGCAGGGAGGATACGCATACAGGGTGTTGTCGAGATCAAAGATCCCGGCTTTGTATTTCCGGAACTCACCGGATCGGATAAAGTCGGTTATTTCCATAGATCGGGACGCTTGGTGCAGATGGCATCAAAAGGCATGGCCTGCAGCAGGGGCTTAAAGGTTTCAATCATCTCCAGCGGGTGCGACTGCAACTCCGGTGATACCAGACAAAGTTTAAAATGCTTCTTCAACCGCACATAACTTTCTTCTTCCAGCGGGAAACGGGTAAAGCAATCCACCCATACCCACTCTATTTTTCCGGCAAGTGCCAGGGCATTCTCGATCGGCTCATATTCCGAGAAGCGCACCGCAATACGTTTCTCTCCCTTGCGTATCAGTTTTATCATGGCCGGATACGAAAGGTCAAGAAAGAAGAAATTATCTACCCGGTGCTTCTGCAATATATCGAGCACCCGTTGCTCCACCCCTTCGCATTTTACATTGGCAATAAGTGTGTTGTGATGGAACCCCTGCATATATGTTTCAAAATCCTCGCCATCGCCAAAAGCATCGTGGGTGATTATAAGACGTTCACCCCGGTCGCGCAGATCGAGTTCTACCCCATACTGCGGGTCCGTTTCCTGCAGCTGGGCAGCGGTGTTGATACGGTGTTTTATATAGATCATAGGTTTTAACGCAGGCCGCTTTTTAATTCATCGCGTAACTGAAAAATGTAAGCCCAGGTGCGTTTGATGAGTTTTATTTTCGTCTTCCAGCTTCCTCCTCCTTTGGCTTCTCCGTGCAAACGTTTTTCAAAACGTACCGGTATCTCTATGATGTGCATACCCGATTTTTTTGCAAGATATAACACGTAAAGATCCAGGGAGAAATCGTTGGGTGCATGCTCCAGTTTTGCCAGAAAACTCCGGTGAAACATTTTGGGCTGTGCATTGATATCATCGAGACGCACACCCAAAGCCATGCTGCTGATGCCGGCCATGCCGGATGTGAAAAATTCATCCATGCCGTTGCGGTTTATGCGCTGTCCTTTCACAAACAAATTTTCCGGATGCTCCACCGAATGAAAATGCTGCAACCCCACTACAATGTCGTTCGGGTCGGTTTGCATGTCGGCATGGGTCCAGGCAATGATGTCGCCGGTCGCTTTGCGTACCCCGCTCATGATGCCAAAACCATAGCCTATATTATTTTCAACTTTTACTGATGTGAGGAATTCATTTCCCTTTTTTCCCAATTCTTGCTGCAACACTTCCTGTGTGTTGTCCTTCGAGCCGTTATCCACCAGTATCACCTCCGCATGGATCTTCTTAAAATATTGCAGTTTATCGATCAGCAAAGGCAGATTTCCGGCTTCATTATAGCAGGGAATTACGATGGAGAGTTTCAGGGCTTTCATGGGAGGCGGTATAGTATCAGATATTCATTTTCAGCCAGTAACCGGTATCTGGCGGTTCCGTTGCGCAGGGCTTCAGCAGTGGCCTGTGATGCTGGCGTGCAGTTGAACTCGGGTTTCCACGATGGTATGTGACTGTAACAAGGGTCTTCTGTTTTGTTGTTTATGATAATTTCGGGGGCAAAGATATATTTCTCG
>JBGAVF010000316.1:0-3081 GCA_044228315.1 Bacteroidia bacterium
ATCGAATAAAAATACGGCATCCACACATTCCAGGGCTGCCATGATCTCCATGCGTGTATTTTCATCCTGCAGGGGGCGGTGTGCGCCCTTGAGTTTCTTCACCGAGGCATCGGTATTCAAGGCTACGATCAACCGATCGCCCAGGTCGGCGGCTTTGTTCAGATAATCGACATGTCCGCGGTGCAGCAGATCGAAACACCCGTTGGTAAACACCACTTCCAGTCCGGTCGACTTCCATTTCGTCACCAGCGATCGCAGGGTATCCAGCGTGTGAATTTTACTTTGCAGTTTCTCCCGGTGCAACATCTTCTTCTATTTTTTTACCGGCTTCGATCATGGCCAGAATAAGGCTGATGCTTCCGGCAATCACTATGAACAACAGCTGCGCAGCATGCGAAGTAAAGGCATAGGCATCGGCATCGGCCGCGCTCAGTGCATACAGCATCAGCGTAATTTTTATAATGTAATGGTATGATCCGGCTCCGCCCGGTGTGGGAATGGCAAAGCCTACCGCGCCCATCATAAGTACCACCAGCACCACATTGGGACCCATGCCGGCCGTGGAACCCATGGCCTTCATGAAAAAGAAATTGATGAAGTAGAAACCCACCCATATGAACACCGACTGTGCCCAGAACAACCACTGACGTTTGATCTTAAATACACTCATCACCCCTTCGGTAAACCCGTGCAATACACCCAGTATTTTTTGTACGATACCGATCTGTGCGATCTGCTTCCAGAAAAGGAAGAGGGCCGCTACACCGGCCAGCATAAGTGCCAGCGCTCCGATGATGAGGGTTTGATGCTGGTTCCACAGGCTGTTGAAATCGATGATGCGAATTATGGTATCGTATTCCACCAGGCAGGTGATGCCAAAGATGCCCATGAGCAACAGCACATCAATGATGCGCTCGGTGACCACGGTGCCAAACAACTTATCAATAGGGATTTTATCGGTACGCTGCATGATGCCGCAACGGGCCACCTCTCCGCCCCGGGGAATGGCGTAGTTGGCCAGGTACCCGATGAGGATGGAATAGAAACCGGTATGCAGCCTTGCCCTGTACCCCATGGGCTCGAGCAGCAACTGCCAGCGCCAGGCCCTCAGCAAATGCGAGAGCATGGTAGCCAGAAAGGAAAGAACTATGAAGGTATAGTTGACCTGCTTTATTTTTTCAAACACATCAGCAAAGTCGGTTTTGCGGAACGTAAGGTACAGCAACAGCACACTGATGCCGATGAAGAGCAGGTAAGTGGCTATTTTTTTCAGGTTCATGCCTTACTTTTTGAGGGTATTGGTGGCCTCATCCGGATGCACGGAAAGGGGCGTATGGCCTTTGATCTCTTCCGGGGTCATCATCGCATAGCTCATGATGATGAGGATATCGCCTACCTGTACCTTGCGGGCTGCAGCACCATTGAGGCAGATCATGCCACTGCCCCGTTGTCCTTTGATGACATACGTTTCCAGGCGTTCTCCGTTGTTGTTGTCAACCACCTGCACCCGCTCGTTTTCCACGATATTGGCTGCATCCATGAGGTCTTCATCAATGGTGATGCTACCGGTATAATTGAGGTTGGCTTCGGTAACCCGGGCCCTGTGTATCTTCGATTTTAAAACCTGTATTAACATAGAAGGCGCAAAGATAGGGAATGAAATGCTGAATGATGAATCCCCTCTTTTTCAGCCCAAACTCAAGGGTATACCACGCTTGCTTTTGTTCTTCATTAATTTCAGCGGCATTATCGTATTCCGTTCATAAGCCGTATTTTTACCGTCAAATTTAATCTAATACCCCCTCTTATGGAAACCTCCATTTACCTGATTATGATTGTGTTTTCAATCATCTTTCTTGCTTTGTTCTTTTATTATATCCCTGTTGGATTGTGGATCACCGCACTGGTATCGGGTGTGCGGGTGAGCATCGGACAACTGTTCGCCATGCGCCTTCGTAAAGTACCCCCTACCCTCATCATCAATGCGCTCATCAACTCCACCAAAGCCGGACTGAACATCAGCCGTACCGAACTGGAAACCCACTTCATGGCCGGTGGTAACGTAAACAATGTGATCAAGGCCCTCATCAGTGCCGATAAAGCCAGCATCCCCCTCGACTTCAAACTGGCCACCGCCATTGACCTGGCCGGCCGCGATGTGAGCGATGCCGTGCAACTCTCCGTAAATCCCCGCGTGATCGACACCCCTCCGGTGGCCGCTGTTGCCAAGAATGGTATTCAGCTCGTGGCCAAAGCACGGGTAACGGTTCGTGCCAATATCAACCAGCTCATCGGCGGTGCCGGTGAAGAAACCATCCTCGCCCGTGTGGGTGAAGGGATCGTGACCACCATCGGTTCGGCTCACGACCATAAAGAAGTGCTTGAAAACCCGGATCGTATTTCGAAGACCGTACTGGCCAAAGGACTCGATCAGGGTACCGCATTTGAAATCTTAAGTATCGACATCGCCGATATCGATATCGGTGAGAACATCGGTGCCAAGCTGCAGGCCGACCAGGCTGAAGCCGACCTGAAAGTGGCGAATGCCCGCGCGGAAGAACGTCGTGCCGCCGCCGTGGCCACCGAGCAGGAGATGAAAGCAAAGGCACAGGAAGCCCGTGCAAAAGTGATTGAAGCCGAAGCCCAGGTGCCTATGGCCATGGCTGAAGCGTTCCGCAACGGCAACCTCGGCATCATGGACTACTACAAAATGCAGAACATGAAAGCAGACACCACCATGCGCGAGAATATTGTGAACCCACCGAAGAAGTGAGGGTGGTAGATGGTAGGTGGTAGGTGGTAGGTGGTAGATAGTAAATGGTAGGGGATTTGGAATCGTGGTTTTTTCGTTTTTATATTTGAAAAAATAAAAACCTGAAAATCATGAATGACTATAAAAAATTAGAAGTTTGGAAATTATCGATTGATCTGGTGTGTGACATTTATTCTCTTGCCGGTTCCTTTCCTGAAGATGAAAAATTCGGACTCAAATCACAACTCAAGCGAAGTGCCATTTCAATTCCTTCCAATATTGCTGAAGGTGCAGGAAGAAATAATAAGAATGAATTCATTCACTTCCTT
>JBGAVF010000317.1:0-3073 GCA_044228315.1 Bacteroidia bacterium
AGTGCTTTTGACACCGCCCGTTCAAAACGCTCGTAGGTGAAAGGTTTCAGCAGGTAGTCGATGGCCTCCAGGTCGAAGCCTTCCGCCGCAAAATCGGAATAGGCCGTGGTGAATATCACCATGGGCTTCTGTACCAGTTCCTTGTATATCTCCAGTCCGTTGATATCCGGCATTTGAATATCCAGAAACAACAGATCTACCGGGTTGTCTTTCAGAAAGGCCTGGGCAGCAAGCGCATCATTAAAACCACCGAGGTATTTGAGGTTCGTGTTCTTACGCTCAATATAGCTCTCCAGCAATCGCAAGGCTAATGGCTCATCATCAATGGCAATACAGGTTATCATGCAAGTAATATTCGTAATTCAACATCAAAATTATTCCCATGGCTGCGTATCTGCAGTTCATGCTTACCCGGATAGATCAGGTTCAGTCGCCGGCGGGTATTCTCCAGGCCAATGCCCGAACTTTTTTCCAGGTCGGCATCCGAGTTGTTGGGATTCACACACGTGAACAGCAGCACATGATCGTTCCGGCTCACCGTTATTTTTATTTCCGAATCCACATGGTTCGACACCCCGTACTTAAAAGCGTTTTCAATAAATGGTAACAGTATAAGCGGCGCAATGGTGTATTCCGAAGGGGGCACATCCATCTTTACATGCACCGTGTTTTTATGTCCCAGACGCAGCGATTGCAGGTCGATGTATTCCCGGATCTCGGCCAGGTCCTTATCGAGCAGTACCAGATCGTTTTTCGTTTCCTGCAATACATAGCGCATCAGGTTCGAAAGTTTTATTACGGCCTCTCCGGCCATTTCGCTTTTGGCCTGGGTAAGGGAGTAAATATTGTTGAGGGTGTTGAACAAAAAATGCGGATTGATCTGTGCTTTCAGAAACGACAACTCGGTATTGAGCTTCTCCGTTTCAATCTCCTTCCGTTTCTTCTCCGACTTCATCCATTGCTGGGTAATACGAATGCCACTGCTCAGCAGAAACACGATCACAAAATAAAACACGATGAAGGTGGTGAGCATCCGTTTCGGAGGGCCGAACTTTTGCAGACTGGGATTGGGGTTGAACGGCAGCGACTGTATGATGAAGATGGTAAGGGCCAGGGAAACAGCGATGGCAACAGAATAGGCAATGTATTTTTCCTGAAAGAAGAGGCGGGGCATCAGGATGTTGGCATTCACATAAAAAAACAGAATGATGCACACATAAAAAGGAATAAAGCGATACAGGGTATTGCTGATCACATGCAGGGTATTGTCGTCGGGGGTGAGTTTGCCTGAGGTGATATTGAAAACGGGTATAAAGATGAAAAAGATCCATCCAACAATATGCAGGGCTATGACCCAGGGTTTTGGCTTCATGTACGGCAAACAGGTTTATACAAGGCGGCCGGATACCCGAATGCCCCCATTATGTATAGCAGGTAAAAGTATATAAAAACCCCCGACCGACCGGAAATCCCGAAGCCTCTGAAGCGGCTTTTAACATAAAAAATTGTGAAAGGAATAATAATATGAAAGGATGGTATGCAATGAACGATGGGGGATACTCTGAGAATTTCCGTATTTTGAAACTCTGTTGAGCTTTTTATATAAGAAGAAAATTGCATGAAACAACTGTTGTGTATTCTGTGTGTATGGGCAAGCCTGAGTATACCGGCACAGCCCCGAACCTATAGTTCAGATTCGTTGTATAACATTTTGCAGGGTCGTATACACCGAATGGAGACAATGATTTATAAAGCAGCCATTCAGGGAAAGGTGAAAGCCTATAAAACCGATTCCTTGCGCTCTTCCTTTACGCCCGATGCATTGGAAGAATTCGTGAAAATCCCGGTTCCGGTCAATAACTATTCAACTGGCATTTATATGAAAGCCATGGATTCGGTTCCAATGAAGGACTTTGGTCCTGAGGTGGACTGCCGGGGATTGTGTGGGTTCTATAGTGCCCGCTCGTCCCTGAGCGGGCCGGAGCAAAAATACCGGCTGCGATCGGTTGCCCTGATGTATGAACCTTTTGCCGGAAATACCACGTACCGCTTGCCCGTGCAGCCTATGATTTTTATAAAGTACAAGGATCTGAAGGCCTTGCTGCCGGAATCGGAATTCAGGCTGTTGGTAACACTCTGTGCCCTCTCCCTTTCGGATCAGGAGTATGGATCGGCGCATGCGCTCGACTCACTGAATTTAAAAATCAGGAAGGAGCAGTATTATGGTCCGGGTATTTACAATGAATATAAGAAGTACGCATTCATCCATCCGGAGAATGTAAAAGCCATCAGCCAGGGGATTTATAATTATACGGTGTATGTAATGCACGAAGAAGGGCTGAGCAGGTTTCACCTACAGCAGAAAAAAAAGAGAAAACCCGCAGACCATACCTCTCAGGATCTGCTCACCCGGGCCCTGACCGATTCGGTTACGATCACCCTGTATGCAAAAGAGAATGACAGCATCGTAAAGAAGGACACGATAATCCGCGTTCTGGTTTCAGAGGAGGCATTTACCGCATTAGAGGTGCAAGAGGATACGATCGGCATGCGAAGAGACAACCCGGAGCATACCCCTCTGTATTTCACCCGTAAGGAATTCCGGGCCTTTGCGCCGAAATGGCTTTCGGTGTTTTTGTTTGAGGTGTTGTGATGGGGTGGAGCCGTTCGCCGGATAATCATTCCCCGATTTAAAATTCGTTTTGCGTTTTCTGCCGAGGCTGATATCTTTTTTATTATTATTCTGGCAATCAATCCCATTTACCACACATCCCAGTTGTAATGCAGTGTTTCTTGTCGAGAGGTAGGCTTTTGCAAGCCACCGGTGAGTGTTACCACTTCTTCACTTACTTCTTTTTTAAGTTGTGCTATGGAAAATGAAGAGTTATTTTTCATAGCGTTCAGAATGCAATAGGTAAATACACCGTTCTGAAGCTTTCCACCTTCCAGTGCAAATTGGTTACCGGCTGCTGCCGATATTACAGTGGCTCCGGTGTTTTTCCCAACATTCGCAAACAATCCCTGCATCAGCTCAAAACTATTATTCAATCCGAGTTTTTGTTCATGCGCCGGC
>JBGAVF010000318.1:0-3066 GCA_044228315.1 Bacteroidia bacterium
GGGTTTCACACAATAAAATCGATAATCCTAAAAAAGGCCCGCAACATACATTGCGGGCCTTTTAATTTTTGTGCACCCCTCTTAAAGAAAAAGCCCCGGATTGCTGCCCGGGGCTTATAAAAAAGATTACATGAAGTGTTTTTACAAATTACTTTATCTGAATTTTCAGGGTTGAAATTCCTTCATTAGTTTTTACAATCACGAAATACATTCCGGCATTCAAAGTCTCTGATGGAATGGCTACGGTATTCAATCCGTTTGCATTCTCAAGTGACGAAACAATAACCGTTTTGCCGGTGAGGTCAAGAACAGATACGATAATATCAGAATTCGAATTCAGCTGCACTGAAACATGGAAAGATGCATCTGCCGGGTTAGGATACACCGATGCAGCAATGGCCGACTCGTTTTGATTTAAAATACCTACAGTTGCTGTATTGGGTGCCAGAAAACCATCGGTGAAACTGGCTCCGGTGAGTGCAGGTGAGCCGGTGGCCGGTCGGAAATCGGGCGTATTCCACACATACGGATTTACAAGGATACCGGCAGTAGTGGCAAGGGTATCGTTCGACTTTCCGGCATACCAGTTATAAATATTGAACGTACCGGCATTCACTTGCAGGTTCTTTCCGGTGGCGGTTCCGGCAATGATGTTATTTTTAAAACGCAGACTGTCTGATGATGCATTCTGCTCGCAGGCAGCTCCGTCAATATGCAAGCCGGTTGGCCAGTCCATAAGAAGAGAATTGAATACAGAGATGTATGAATTACGACGGATACGGGCAGCACGACGGAATTTTGCATCAATTGAGTTGGTATTGCTACCCCGGTACGGACCTATTAATGTAACATTCGAAAATAGGGCTGCTGTGTTGGGGGTAAGCTCTGAACCGGCTGCATCATTATCCGATTCAAATCCTTCGGAAGTAGAGGAAGCCGATTGATCAGCAATTTGCGGGTCGCGTACACCCAAAAGGAACTGACAAAAGCCACGATATCCGTTATCGGTATCGAAATCATCGTCGAGTCCACGGTATGCTACCAGATATTTACAATTCACGTTACCACCGAACCACTCATACGAATCGTCGTTGGTGAATGAGCACTGTATATGGTCGATCTGTGTTTTGGAACCTACAGCTCCAAAAGTAAGACCGTTGATTTCCTTATCGGGTTGAAAAGGGAAACCGGCAAATTCAATGCGCACATACGACATGATACCGGTACTGTCCTGGTCGTTGGTACCGCCATAATTGGCTTTTACGGCATCCAGTCCACCCTCAATAACCGCGGTTCCTCCGGGAGCATTCACTGTTGCAGCACCGCATAATACCACCCCGCCCCAGTCGCCAAGGCCACGGGCACCGACTGCAAAATTGGATGTAAATACAATTGGACTGGCAGAAGTTCCTTTGGCATTGATCTTAGAACCTCTTGCAATGATCAATGTTCCTTCGGTTGACTTATCACCGCGTATGATAACACCCGGCTGTATGGTAAGTGTGGCGCCGTTGGTAACGTATACTTTATTCTGGAGCAGAATAATATCACCGGTACTCCAGGTGGTGTTGGTGGTAATATCCGCATTAACGGTTTTGTTGGTTGCTGCATATACTGTATTCTGCGGATCCCAGTTGGTCCAGCCATCGGTCCACTTTGGCACACCGGGAGCAAAAGCACCCCGGTAATTGGTCTTCTCAAAAAATTTCACCTGAGCAAATGCCCCGATGGCCAGGGCCATCATCATCATTGTTACGTAATACTTTTTCATTTTAAAAAATTGGTTGATTATTAATTTCGGATACAAAAGAACAACCGGGGTGTTTCCGTGCTGTTATTGCGGTATTACCAAATGTTTATCAAAGCCTTTAAAAACAAAAAGGAGTGTATGCATCATACACTCCTTTCACTGCGATCAAAGCTTTATTAAAACTTGTACGAAACCCCCACCGTCATCACACGTCCGTTGGTCACTTCGTAAACTATATTATCCGTTCCCGGGTTCAAACGCTTGTTCAGATTAATATCCTGATAAAACACCTGCTTCTGTGCCATCATATCTTTTATGTTCACTTTTACCTCCAGATTCTTGTTTTTCAGGAAGGACTTGGCCACCTGCACATCAAACAGGTTGCGTCCGTTCTCCCAGATATTTGGCTCCAGTGAGTTACCTACAATGGCGATACGGCGACCGATAAGATTATAACTTACCGAGAGTGAGAAGTTGTTCTTATCATTCATATACTGAACACCGCT
Source organism: Bacteroidia bacterium (assembly GCA_044228315.1). Taxonomy (GTDB): domain Bacteria; phylum Bacteroidota; class Bacteroidia; order UKL13-3; family UKL13-3; genus CAINMV01. Next base: position 2,257 of record JBGAVF010000318.1, read on the forward strand.
GTTGATGATAAAGGGTGATTGTCCCTGTAATGGTCTTTTCTCAGCCACCGCACCGGCCACATCGGTGATGCTGATATCCGATTTAATGAGTGCCACATTGTTATAAACAGTTAGGCAATTCAGAATGGTATGTGATTCGGGTGATTGGGTCAATGTACTTAGCAAGAGGCGCATTTCCACTTCCATACCGTAGTTCACAGCTCTGCTGACATTTTTGTAATTGATCTCCGGGGTGGTGTTGGCGACGGTAACCTGCTCAATGGCATCGCGGAAACTTTTGTAAAACAGACTGGCTGATATCAACTGTCCTTTACCCGGGAAAAATTCATAACGGGCATCGTAGTTATAGATCAACGCACGCTTTAAATCCGGATTGCCCCGTGTGGTATAGTTGGTTACGAAATCATAAAATCCAAACGGTGCGATCTCTCTGTACTCCGGACGGGAAACCGTATTGGAATAACAAAACCGCAGGTTCTGCGATTTCGACAAGGAATATACCACGTTCACAGAAGGAAGAAAATCCGCCTTATTATACTTTTTATGTATTGGCGCCCCGTCGTCTTCCGCCGAATTCAGGTGCATAGCAAAACTTTCCATGCGCATGCCATAAATGACCCGAAGTTTCTCACGTATACGGGTATCCATCATAATGAAATAATTGAACAGTGTTGATCCGGCTTTGTAAGAGTCATTGAATTTGGTTTGTTCTTCCAGTTTAAATCCTCCTTTTCCATTGGCCATGATCCCAATATGCGAGGGATCAAAGATCTGATCCTGTGGCAGTGTCAGCAGGGAATTATCGAACAT
>JBGAVF010000319.1:0-3056 GCA_044228315.1 Bacteroidia bacterium
AGGAACTTCTCATCGTAAATGCCCCAGTGACCGTCGTAGTCGTCAGGGTTGGGGTATTCGTTGCGGCCGTAGTAGGCATCGAATCCGCAGCTCCGGGTAAAGAGGTCGAGGGTCATGCTGCCGTTGTTGGCCCCGTGAAAATAGGCGGTGTGGTATCCGTGTTGTTTTAAGATCCCTGCGAATGAGGTTACGGTGTTGTTCTGATATACCGACGTCATGAACGGATCCACCATGAGGGAAGGGATGGAAGCCAGAATGGCTGCACTGCCTTCGTTGGAGTGACGTGCATTGGCAAATCCGTCTTCCGAGAGATAACATTGTCCGGTGCGTATCAGCGAATCGAGAAAAGGCGTATAGGCCACCTTCTCATGCGAAACCGATTGCACAAAATACTTGCTGAAACTTTCGAGGATGATGACCACCACATTTTTCTTCTGCATGGGAACCGAATCGATGGCATAACATTTCTTCTGAGAGAACCACTTTTCAACCGTTGCCGCATCTGCAAAAAAGGGTTTCTCTTCAAGGCCTTTCATTTGGTACGAGGTACCGATGGAAAAGCAGGTGTTGAATACCAGAGGCGACAAAGGCGCATCCACATACTGCAGGGCGGTGATGGGGCTGATGGGCCGGTATTGCAATCCTCCGCGGGCACCGATGATGAAAAGACCAACCAAGGGCAGCATGATCAGTGTCTGTATCCCGATGCGTGTTTTCCGGAACGAGACCGGCATGGTAAACCGACGGTACACGATAGACAGGGCCCAGATGAGCAACAGGAACACGATCACCAGATACCAGAAGGTAGCGATGTAAGAGAAGAGCTGATCTCCGAAATCCTTCAGCACCGAGAAGAAATCACTGGTGAGGCGTTTGTGTGAAAATTTGAAATAGGCGGTATCACCCAGTTCAAACATAGCGCCGATGGCATTGGCAGCAATGAACAGGATGGCGAGGATGCGCTGATAGATCGGGTGGCTGCGCATCGGCAAGGGTAAAATATGCAGAAGGAAAAAGAAGGCATTGAGATACAGTACGGTACTCAGGTCGAAACGAAGTCCGTAAAAGAAGGTGGCAATGAGAACCCCTGCCGGGTAGTTGCTGAAAATAGGATAATTATATAGGAGGAAAATGAGGCGGCAAAGGGTGAACAAAGCCATCGACAGCAGAAGCCGCTTTATAAGTAGGATCAAATGCTGCGATTCGTTCTTCATGATTTCACCTTAGGCACAAGGTGCAAAGGTAATATGATAGAATGAATGGAAAGGGTTTGAGATTCCTCCTATATTTGAGACCTTAAACAAATTCCGGCCCGCATCCCTTATGTTTTCTGTTTACACTGCATTGCAAACGTTTCGTGTATGCATTTCTGTTTTTTTGTGCCTGCTGTTTCATTCCGCGCTGGCACAGCAGGATTCACTCAACACCAAACCCTCCCATTACCTCTTTACACGCAATCATTTTTCTGTTGCGCTTGAAAACGGACTTACCCGTGGCAGTATCGCTGTAATACAGGGACCCGATATGCCCCGGCAAAGCTATGCTGTGGCCCACAGTCTGGTGCTTCATTACACCCTGCAGGCTTCCCGGCATTGGGCCTTCAGCGTGAGTGCAGGTACCGGTTTTATTCCTTTCTATGTGCGTGTACCCTATGAAAACTGGTATGTGTTCCGGTACTGGAACGACCTGGAAGGGGTCATGCATTTGAAACTCGGGGCAGAAGTGAACTACCGTTTCCACATCACCCAAAAACAATTCACACAGGTTTCGGCCGGTGTGCAGATGCTGAAATTAAATGAACTGAATGCCCGGGTAGGCGGGTTGTACAACGACACCGCCAATCATCCGTTATACCGGTATGAACTCGCATATACCTCCAATCCTTTGCGTATGTCGGCTATTACACTTGGCATCGGACAATACAAAATACTTCGAAATTATGACCTGCTGGGACTGACCCTCTCGTTTCAGCATGCCGATGCTTTTTTTTATAAAGGATATTACCAGATCGCCGATTACAAGAAATTCACGAATTCACGCGGTACATTACGAAACAACGGCAACATCCTTTACCTTGGTTTGAGATATACCTTCACACAGGCGGAACGGCAGGCGCGGTATGCTAAAATTCATAACAAAACCGGCGATACCCTCACCCGCAGCCTGAGGCAGAAGTATAAACTCCGTTTACAAAAACCCATCGCTCCGCATCAGTTTTTCGTCACCGCTTCCGGCGTTTTTGTGCTTCAGCGTATTGCCATGGATGATCCCAATGCGGTGATGGGGAGCGCCCTCAACACAACAATTATTCCTGAGATCGCCTTTACCCTTTTTGGAAGGAAGCAGCATTTTTTAGAATTGCGTATCAACCGTCAGGAATATTATGGCGGATACCGTAATCTGAAATCGATGGGTGATTGTGTTGTATGCGGAACCTTCAACAGCGCCTTTGATGCCGTAGCGGTGGGTATTGGTGCAGGAAAAAGAATTACCACCGCCCGTCAGCTGGAAATACTCAACCTCCATGCCGGCCTGTCGTTGAATTTTTCAAACACCGACAAAGGACTTTCCGGTTGGGGAAGTTCATCCATTCGCAGTGGAACCGATACCCTCTTTTTTGCGAAAGAAGAACAGTACCAGAAACATAAGGTATTTCCATTGATATATATCGGTGTATCGCGCGATTTCCGTATTCGGGGTAAACTGTATTTCAGCCTTGCCTACCGGTATTATCAGGGTATTGTGCCGGTGGCTGAAACAAAAATTCAATATATTTCTCAATGGACTTCGGGTATGCAACAGGCCCTCTCCACCAACTACGGCTCCCAGCACACTGTGCAGTTCGGGCTAAAATACAATCTGGGAAAACTGTATTGAGTGAAAGCGGGTGTGCCTTTTCAAAGCCAACCGGATGGGCAGAATTAACCCGGGTATAAACAAAGTATTTTCTGCTATTTTGCACCCTGTATGCAACGCGGTTTTAATTACACACGTTTTACGGACATGACACGCTGGGTCCTGCTCCTTTTACCGTTGGCTGTTTTCAGTCAAACCCC
>JBGAVF010000320.1:0-3338 GCA_044228315.1 Bacteroidia bacterium
AACCTGGTGATGAAAAATCTCACATCCATTACTATTGTACTCATGATCCCTACCATGGTGTTCAGCTTTTACGGTATGAATGTGCATATCCCCTTTGCCGACCCTACCAAACCTGAGAACCATCTGGCCTGGGTATGGGTAATTTGCCTTTCGGTAGCCTTTTCGCTTGGGGGGGTATTATACTTCCGGAAGAAGGATATGTTTTAGCGAAAGGTATTGCACGAAGGTGTTAATCCCGCCCCCGATTGGGCTTCTTTTTGTTTCTTTGCCGCATGATTCTGATTGCTGATGCGCTGCATCCGGTGCTTCTGGAACGACTGACCGCAGAGAAAATTGCGTTCAACTACCAGCCTGAGATTACCCGGGAAGAAACCCTGCGCATCATCACCCCCTATACCGGACTTATTGTACGAAGTAAGTTCCTGGTCGACAAACAGTTTATTGATGAGGCCCGTTGCCTTACATTTATTGCACGTGCCGGCAGTGGACTCGACACTATCGACACGGCCTATGCACAGTCCCGGGGCATTGCGTTACTGCATGCACCGGAGGGGCTTCGCGATAGCGTGGCGGAACATACCATAGGCCTTATGCTGTCCCTGCATCATCATATCGTTGCATCACACAATGAGATACAAAGCGCATTATGGGACCGTGAAGGAAACCGTGGTACAGAACTTGGCGGAAAAACGGTGGGCATCATCGGGTACGGGAATACAGGCAGTTCGGTAGCCCGGAAGCTTGGGCGGTTTCGGGGTGAAGGTGATTGCGTATGACAAGTACCGGGAAAATTTTGCGGATGAATATGCAACCCCGTGCGACATGGAAACGATTTATCATCAGACAGACATTCTCACCATTCCTTATTGCCGGCACGCATAGAGCCAACGGATGGTGTGGAGTGAATGAAACGTTCTTTGACCGGTTCGAAAACCTATTGTATTTATAAATTGTGCCCGGGGTAAAATTGTTAATCCCTTCGACATGATGATAGCGCTTTGAAAAAAGAACACGGGCGCGGGGCGGCTCGACGTACTGCCTGAAGAGCCTCCCTTTTCAGCAGGAACCGATGAAACCCCTTCATGGTTTCATGCCCTGCGTGCTATGCCGAATGTAATTTTTACGCCGCATATCGCCGGCTGGAGCACGGAAAGTTATCAACGCATCAGTGAAGTACTGGCTGACAAAATCACCGTATTTTATCGTTCCGGGCAGGTCGGATAAAGCATCGTGAAGCCGGATTGGAGAAAGGTTTTCGGTCAAATTGGTATTATTAATTATTTACTGTTAATTGCACTGTGAATTCAAAGCAAAAAACAACTTTTTTTTCTTTGAATATTTTCGATAAAATTGCCAAATTAAACATCCTTAACAAACCATCAGTATTATATGAAGAAGGTTTACAAATCATTTGCCACGGCACTGGGAATTTTTACCCTGCTATTGATGTCGCTAAGTGCCAATGCACAATCCGGTTCCCTTCGTGGAAAGGTGTATGATGCAAAGACCAAAACGCCGCTGGAAGACGTACTGGTAGTAGCGCGACTGAACGGTATCAACAAGGGTACTGCCTATACCGACCCAAGTGGATTTTTCGATATCAAATCGCTGCCGGGAGGTTCATACTCCCTGAGATTTGTGCTGCTTGAATACCAGCAACTTACCATGGAGAATATCAAGGTGAACGATGATCAGATCACCGATCAGAAGATCATTTACCTGCCGAAAATTCTTACCGGTGACGTTAAGGAAGTAGTCGTAGTGCGTGTGAAAAACCCGCCGTTGCGCCAGGGCGAGATCGGTACCCACTTTGGTGGTAAAGAAGCAGGTAACCAGAAAGCTACCAGTATCAATAAACTCGTGAGTGCTGCTGCCGGTGTGTATTCAAAAAATGGCGGTACACCTTCCTTCCTGGGGTCCCGGGCCAATCAAACCGGATATTTTATCAACGGGGTAAAAGTTATCGGATCCATTCCTCTCATTCCGGATGCATTGAATGACGTTTCCGTAATTACAGGGGGTGTTCCTGCCCAGTACGGTGACTTCACCGGAGGGGCCATTAACCTTTCCTTCAAATCGCCTACCCGGTATTTTGTGAATGTGCTGGATTATTCCAATTCCATGCTGTTCGACAGATACAACTACCATAACCTTCAGGGCTATTTTTCCGGTCCGTTGAAAATTATAAACAAGCAGGATCCGGGAAAAGAACGGGTAGTGCTTGGATATACCCTCGGATTTCAGGGCGTGTATGCCCGCGACGGAAGCCCTTCGGCCATTCAGCTGTATAAAGTGAACGATTCTACCCTCGCTGCACTGAACAAGAACCCTATCTCACCCAGCCCAACCGGCGATGGATTCGTACCGAGTGCCTCGTATGTTACCAAAGCCAATATGGAGCCTATAAAATACCGTCAGAACGCCGACGGATACTCGGTTTCATACATCAGTTCCCTCACCTTCTCCCCATCAAAAAATGTAAATGTGGAAGTAGGTTTGAACGGTGCCTACAGCCAGGGCAAAGCGTACAGCTTCACCAGTTCCCTGTTCAACTATGAAAATCCGTCGTACAGTACCAATTATACCAATCGTTTCTTCCTGAGCTTTAAACATAAACTGAAATCGAGTGGTGATAAAAAAGAAGGGGAAGACAAGTCCATCGTAACCGATGCGTCGTATAACATTCGTATGGACTATACCAATGTTTCGGGCTTTAGTGAAGATCCTACCCATAAAACCAATTACTGGGATTATGGATACGTAGGCAAATTCACCTCTTATAAAGCACCGGCCTATACGTATGTTGACAATGGCCTCAATAATCCGGGTAAAGAATTCACCGATCAGTACGGAAATAAAGTGGTGCTCCGTAACTACTTCGAGCAGGTAGGTTACCGCGATACCGCCCTCCGTTTCCAGCGCAGTGAACTCAATCCGGTGAAAGCCAACTATACCGATCAGGTATACGGACAATACGGAAACCTGATCCGCAACGGCGTAACACTGCAGGCATTGGGCGGATTGATGAACGGCGACGGCCCTCAATCGGTATACAGTATGTGGGCCAATGTGGGAAGCTATCCTACAGGATACAGCAAATCGAGCTCCGACCAGATCACCCTGTTTGCTATTGGTGAGGCCTCACTGGCCCCGGTAGGCAACCGTTCGAAAAAACATGACTTACAATTCGGTATCTCTTACGAGCAACGGATTCAGCGCGGGTATAGCCTGGGTGCTGCCGGCTTGTGGAGCCGTGCCACAGCCCTGGCCAATCAGGCCGTGCTGGAACTCGACAAGGCCCACCCAATACTGGCCTACGATGCCAACAAGGTTTTCCA
>JBGAVF010000321.1:0-3005 GCA_044228315.1 Bacteroidia bacterium
AGCATGAAGGTGTCTTTTGAGTTATCGTTTTAATTCAGGTATACCTTGGTTGGGTAAGTATTGTCATCAAACGCCCAGGTGCCTTTTCCGGTGCCGAAGTAGTTCTTTACCACGCTTGCGGTCAACGCGGTAAATCCGGTTTCGGTTATGTTGAGGGTTGGCAATGCCTTGGTTTTATAAAAATCAGTGATCTCAAGCTTGTCGGGGGTAGCGAATGCTTCATCGATCACATACGCGTGTGCCAGGATCCAGTTGGCCTGTATGCCGGCGGTTTTGCTGGATGGGGTTCCGATATCCTTGAATTTATCGGGACGGCACGAAGCCATAACCATAGTGGCTAAGGCAACAATGAAAATTTTATTTATGATTCGGTTCATACGTCAGGTGTTTTTTTAAAATTAATTACATCCTCCTTCCGGATTCATCTGGAAGCCTTTGATGGTTGATTCAGAAGCCGGAAACTGCAGCGCTAGTCCATTGCAATTCCATGGTGCCAGGCGTATACGGATATTGGGTTCTCCTTTGGCGCCTATGCGTTTGAGTTGCTGTACCCGGTCGCCTTCCATGGGTGTTTCGATGCGGCGTTCCAACCGTGCAGCATTCATAATGGCAGCAGGGCCGGCTGTGGTGGTAAGGTTCTGCGACACATTACCAAAGGCACGGGTGAGTATAGCATTCACATCATTGATGGCTACGGAAAGATTGGTATTGGTTTCGGCCAAGGCTTCGGCACGCATCAGTAATAAGTCGGTATAATACAATACCGGAATATCGAAATATGCCGAATCGAATTTTGAAAGTTTATAAAACTCACTGCTGGTACCTACGCTGAAAGCAGCAAAATATTTCGCCCGTTTGTCGCCCGAACGGCTGGTCACATCGGTATATAATTCCTTTGAAACCGACACTTCCGGTCTTTCCGTTCCACCTATAAAGAAGTTGCCGCGCAATCCGCTGGAACGCTGATCATTGTTGGCGCTTTTAATATAGAAGAGAAATTCCTTGTGTGAGTTCGCAGAGTTGTCGTACCGGTTCACACTATCCGACAAGGAATACTTTCCTGAATTCACAATGTCGTTCACATTGGCGATCACATCGCTGAAACGGTTCATCTGGAAATACACTTTCGAAAGCAGTGCTTTGGCAGCATACTTCGTGGCATATACCCCGTTGCCGTTGGTTTCAGGCAGGCCGTTGATAGCCTGGTTCAGATCATCCACAATAAAATCATAGTTCTCTTTGCAGGTGTTGCGTTGCAGGGCCTCAAAAGCGGTGCTCTTTTTATTTACAATGCCCAGATGAGAATTATCGGCAGTGAATCCGTAGGGCTGAGCGAAGAGGCGAACCAGTGTAAAATGACCCAGTGCCCGCAGGAAGCGGGCTTCTGCTTTCATTTGTGTTTTGTCGGCATCGGGAATACTGCTGATGGCGTCGATATTATCGAGCAATGAGTTGCTGCGGTAAATGATGCGGTAACAATCTCCGTAAAACCCACCCACGGTGGAGTTGAAGAAGATGGTGGCCCGGTTATAAATTTCACGGAAGTCGTTATTGGCTTTGGGTGCCCCTACATTGTCGGAAAGCAGTTCGTTAAAGACCTGTACCCGGCCATTATATAAATTGGCTGTTACGTCATAGGATCCGTTCAGCAGTTCCCTGAAGTCACTTCCGGTTTGCAATGCTGAATCCTTTAGGAGAATATTTTTCGGTGTGGTGTCGAACAGCTTTTTACAACCCGACGAAAGCCAGGTAGCGCTGATGGCTGTGACAAGAATGAATATATATTTTGTGATGGATTTCATGGTGTCTCTTTTTTTTAATAATGCCTCTGATGATTAAAATCCGAAATTGATAAACAACGTGTAAGCACGCTCCTGAGGAGGGGTAAGGTAGGTAATATTCGGACTCATGTTACGGTCGGTAGCATTCTCGAAGTCACGCACAGTTTCCGGATCCAGTCCGCGGAATTTTGTGAATACAAACAGATTGGTGCACACCACCCCTACACGGGCTGATGATATTTTCAGCTTCTTCAGGGTACTTTCCTGGAAGTTATAGTACAGGCTTAGGTTACGTAACCGGAAATACGAAGCATCTTTCAGCCACAGGTCGGTATTGATCCACGGTGTTGCGGAACCGTAGGTGGCCGGCAAGCGGGTGAGTACCGGATAGGTAGCATCATCGCCCGGTTTCTGCCAGCGGTCGAACTGATCCAGACGGTGGTTCCAGTTGTCGGCATCGAAAGTACCCAGCTGACGTTTCGAGGAGGAATCATAGATCTTACCTCCGATACGATATACAAAGTTCAGATTGAGTTCCCAGCGGTTATATTTTATGGTGTTGTTCCATCCGCCCACAGCCTTCGGATAAATATTACCCACCGGAACACGGTTTGCCGGATCCCAGGTATAGGTCTCGTTACCGTTCTTATCCAGATATACCGGTTTGCCGGTTTGCTTGTCGATATGCGAGAAACGAACCAGGAAATTTGTACCCACCGGTTGTCCTTCCACTACACGGGTGTCGTTGGTTCCGCCGCTTACCGCTTCTTCAGTGAACGGACCAATATCAACCACCTTATTATAGTTACGGGCTATATTGAAATCGGTGGTATAGCTGAAGCGGGCTCCGTCAACTACGGTGGCTTTCACCTGAAACTCGATACCATGGTTATTAATCTTTGCCACGTTGGCAAAATAGCTCGGGAAGCCGTTGTACTGAGGAAGCTGGGTTTGCAGAATTACATCGGTAGATGCTTTGTTATAAAACTCAAGGGTACCGGTGATGCGGTCTTTCAGGAACGAATAGTCGATACCGATATCGGCCGATATGTTGTTTTCCCAGTGCAGATCGAGGTTTTCGCGATCACCCGGATAACGGATCTTGTTGCCATTATACCCTCCATTAATATTGTATGTTCCCAGCCATTTGTAGTCAGGGATATTGGCATTACCGGCTTTTCCGTAGCTGGCACGCAGTTTCAGGAGATTGATAAAGGTTGAGTT